>JAXDHL010000193.1:0-4987 GCA_034664525.1 Solirubrobacteraceae bacterium | reverse complement strand
TCGACGCGCTCGACTCCGTGCTCGAGCGCGACGTCGAGGTCGAGCTGGTCGACGGCGTGGACCGGCTGGTGGAGACCGTCACCCGCTGGTACCTCCAGCACGCCCCCGAGGGCTCGCTGCAGGAGAGCATCGAGGCCGGCCACGAGGGCTTCGACGCGCTGGAGGACGCGCTCGAGGCCGCCAACGCCTCGCACGTGCGCACGGTGGTCGATCGCCTGGAGGCGCTCGGCGTGCCGGAGACGCTGGCGGTCGCCCACGCGCTGCTGCCGGAGCTGGCGCTCGCCCCGGACGTGATCGCGGTCGCCGCCGAGACCGGGCGGCGGCTCGAGGAGGTGGGACAGGCGTTCGCGCTGGCGGGCGAGCGGCTGCGGCTCGGGTGGCTCGAGTCCGAGCTGGAGGAGCTGCCGGCCACGCAGCGGGTCCAGCGCTGGGCGGTCCAGGCCCTGCGCGACGACGCCCGCCGCGCCCGGCGCGGCCTGGTCGCGCGCGCGCTCGCCGGCGCCCCCGGCCAGCCGGCGACCGAGGCGTTCGAGGTGTTCATCCAGGCCAATGAGGCGCGCACGGAGCACCTGGTCTCGCTCATGCGGTCGCTGTCGGTGGACGGCAGCGACCTGGCCGGCCTGATGGTCGTCGTGCGCGAGTTGCGCGCGCTGACCGACTAGTACGGCTAGACGGCGAAGTCCAGCGGCAGCAGCACGGTCCAGCCGCGCAGCGCCCGCATGACGCGCTCGCGCGCCTCCTCGGGGGCGTCGGCCGGGACCAGCAGCGTCGCCTCCACCGGGGTCGGCACATAGCGGTCAGGGGCGCCGAGCCGGCCGATGCCGGCGAGCTCGAGGCGCTCCACGAGGTGAGCGTCCCAGCGCGGGAGGCGAACGTGCACTTCGCAGCCGACGGAGGTGAGTGCCATGGTCCGAGAAAGTGTTCCACCACGCGCGGCGGATCGTCGCGCGCCGGTCGGCGACGACCTCGCAATCACCGCGGATCGGCGAGGATGGTGGTATGACCACGATCAGGGTCGTGGCCGCGCTGGCGGCAGCGCTTGCCCTCGCAGGGTGTGGCGGCGGCTCGCACGGGCTCTCCACCCGGGCGCTGGCCGCGAAGGCGAACGCGATCTGCGCGCGCTACGCCAAGGAGGGTGACCGGCTGACGGCGCCCAAGGACATCACGGACCCGCGGCAGGCGCTGGCGTTCTTCGCAAGGGCGCACGACATCGCCGCACGCCAGCAGGCCGAGCTCGTCAAGCTCGTGCCCGCGAAGGCGGCGAAGGCGCCGTACGCCGCGATGACGAGCGCCACGGGGCGCGCGACCCGGCTGCTCGACGACCTCGCCGCCGCCGCGCGCGCGAACGATGCCAACCAAGGGGCGAACCTCCTGGGTCGTCTCCAGCCCGACTCGGACGCGGTCGACCGGACGGCGAGGGCGCTCGGCGCCGGCCGGTGCGCCGGCTGACCGCCAGGTCACCCCTCCTACCATTTGGCGCGTGCGCCATACCGAGGGCCGTTCCCCGGACCTGACTCCCGCGGAGCTGCTCGCCTCCATCCCCGACGCCATGCTGATGGTGGACGACGACTGGCGCATCACGCACGTCAACCCGCCCGCCGAGGAGCTGCTCGGCGCGCCGGCCGGGCAGCTGGCCGGCAAGCTTTTGTGGAAGGCGTTCCCGGACGCGATCGGGACCGTCTTCCAGTCCGAGGCCCAGCTGGTGGCCGCCGAGCGCCGCCCGCGGCGCTTCACCGCGCTCTACGAGCCGCTCGGCGTGTGGCTCGCCGTGCGCGTCACCCCGGCCGGCGACGGGCTCGCGCTGTTCCTGACCGATGTCACCGACTACAAGCGCGCCCAGCTGCGCGCCGCCGCCTACGCCGACGTCCAGGCCGTGCTGCGCCGCGTCGCCACCGCGGTCGCCGCCGAGGCGCCGCCGGACGCGGTCCACCGCATCATCTGCCGCGAGGCCGCCCGGCTCGTCGCCGCCCACTCGGCGTGGCTGGTGCGCTTCGAGGACGGCGACGCGTTCCGCGTCCTCGGGGCCCACGCGCCCGGGGACTTCATGCCGCTCACCGGGGAGGAACACGAGGTGCTGCCCGGGAGCGAGCTCGACCAGCTGCGCGGCAGCGGGCTCCCGGTGGCGGTCGCCGACGGCGCCGAGGGGCGCTTCGCCGGCGCCGGGCTCCCGGCCGCGGTGCTCGCGCCGATCCGGCTCGCCGGCGTCACCTGGGGCGCGCTCGCGGTCGCCTGGAGCACGCCGCGTGAGGACGTCGACGAGGTCAGCGCATGGCTGGTCGACCTCGCCGAGCTCGCCGGGCTGGCGGTCGGCAACGCGGAAGCGCGCGCCGAGCTGGCGCGCCGGGCGACCACGGACCCGCTGACCGGCGTCGCCAACCTGCGGGCACTGCAGGACGCGCTGGACGCGGCGATCAGCCGCGGCCGCCGGCACGACCACCCGCTGACGCTCGCGCTCGTGGACGTCGACCGCTTCAAGGCCGTCAACGACGGCGCCGGCCACGCGGTCGCCGACCGCGTCCTGACGGCGGTCGCCGAGGAGCTGGCCGACGCGGTGCGCGCCGAGGATCTCGTCGCGCGCGCCGGTGGGGACGAGTTCGCGGTCGTCGTCGACGGGGCGCACGTCGCGGAGGCGCACGCCGCCGTCGAGCGCGTCCGGCAGACGATCGGTACCGCGCTGATCCGCCGCGGCCTGCCGGAGGTCACGCTCTCGGCGGGCCTGTGCGAGTGGGAGGCCGGGATGTCGCCGGAAGGCCTGCGCCGGCGCGCCGAGGACGCCCTGCACTGGGCGAAGACCGCCGGCCGCGACGGCGCCTGGGTCCACGATCCGGAGCTGATGGAGGTCATCCCGGACCCCGGCGAGCGCCGGGCGGCGGTCGCCGGGGCCGGCGAGGTCGTCAGCGCGTCCGACGTGCAGCGCCGCCTGCGCTCGGCGCGCGCGTTCTGGCAGTCGACCGTCGACGCGCTGCCCGCCCGCATCGCGGTCCTGTCCGAGGAAGGCCGGGTCGTCGCGGTCAACGAGGCCTGGCGCCGCGACGCGCAAGCGCTCGGCGGCATCGGCTCAAATCACGTCGAGGTGCCGATGGACCGCGAGGCCGCCGAGGCGCTCGCCGACGTGCTCGCCGGACGCCGCGACAGCGCCGAGATCGAGCGCCCGCTCGGCGGACGCTGGTGGCGGATGCGCGCCGACCGGTTCGCCGGCGCCGCCGGGCCGCGCCGCGTGGTCGTCCACCACGAGGACGTCTCGGAGCGCAACCACTACCAGCGCGACCTCGAGGCGGCCCGCGACTACCTCGGCGCCGTCACCTCGTCGATGGGCGACGGGCTGCTCGTGGTCGCCGAGGACGGGCGGATCGCGCTCGCCAACGCCGCCGCGGGCGAGCTCCTGGGCCGCGACCACACGAGCCTGCCGGGCCGGCCGGCGGAGGAGCTGCTGCACGGGCGCCCCGGCGGGCTGCTCGGCGGTGCCGGCCCCGCCGCGGCGGAGGATGACGAGTTCCTGCGCGCGGACGGCACCCGGATGCCGGTGTCCTGGACGCGCTCCCCGCTCGGCGGGGAGGATGGCCAGCACGTGATCGTCTTCCATGACGCCACCGAGCGCCGCGAGCGCGAGGCGCGCCTGCGGCGCGAGGCGGAGGGGCTGCGCTGGGCGGCCCGGATCCGGCGCGCGCTCGCCCAGGACCGCTTCGAGCTGCTGGCGCAGCCGATCTGCGACGTCCGGACGGGCGCCGTGCGCAGCCATGAGCTGCTGCTGCGCCTGCGCGACGAGACCGGCGCCCTGGTCGCGCCGGGCCGCTTCCTGCCGGCGGCGGAGGAGCACCGGCTGATGGGCGAGATCGACGTCTGGGTCCTGCGCCGGGCGGTCGAGGCCGCGGCGAGCGGGCGCTCCGTCCACGTCAACCTGTCCGCCCAGTCGGTGGGCGACGCCGCGGTCCTGAACGCGCTCGCGGAGGCGATCCGCGACACCGCCGTCGACCCGTCGCTGATCGTGATCGAGGTCACCGAGACCTCGCTCATGCGCGGCGCGAGCGCGACCATGTTCCTGCACCGGGTCCGCGAGCTCGGCTGCGGCCTGGCGCTGGACGACTTCGGCACCGGCTACTCCGGCCTCGAGCGCGTGACCCTGGCGCCGGTCGACGAGCTGAAGATCGACCTCTCGTTCGTGCAGGGGATGCTCGACGACCCGGCCAAGGAGTCCGTCGTGCGCGCGATCGTCAGCCTCGCCGGCGACCTGGGAGCGGTCACGGTCGCCGAAGGCGTCGAGGACGCCGCGACGCTCGAGCGCCTGCGCGAGCTGGAGGTCGACCTCGCGCAGGGGTTCCTGCTCGGCCGGCCGGCCTGAGCCGATGGAGCTGCGCGACCGGCTCAGCGGCCTGACGCTGCGCGACGAGCACCGGCTCCGGCGCAAGCTCGACCGCGCAAAGGGCGAGCCGGCGCTGGAGCGGGTGGCGGGCGAGATCGAGCGCGCCGAGGCCCGGGTCGCCCGCCGCCGTGCGGCCGTCCCGGCAGCGCTCAACTACCCGCCCGAGCTGCCGGTCACCGGCCGCCGCGACGACCTGCTGGCCGCGATCCGCGACCACCAGGTCGTCGTCGTCGCGGGCGAGACCGGCTCGGGCAAGACGACCCAGCTGCCCAAGCTCTGCCTCGAGCTCGGGCGCGGGATCCGCGGCACGATCGCCCACACCCAGCCGCGCCGGATCGCCGCGCGCACGGTCGCCGAGCGGATCGCCGACGAGCTGCAGGTCGGCCTCGGCGACGCGGTCGGCTATGCCGTGCGCTTCAACGACCGCTCGGGCCAGGACACGCTGGTCCGGCTGGTCACCGACGGGCTGCTGCTGGCGGAGATCCAGCACGACCGGCTGCTGCGCCGCTACGACACGATCATCGTCGACGAGGCGCACGAGCGCAGCCTCAACATCGACTTCCTGCTCGGCTACCTGCACTCGATCCTGCCGCGCCGGCCCGACCTGAAGGTGATCATCACCTCGGC
>JAXDHL010000192.1:0-5533 GCA_034664525.1 Solirubrobacteraceae bacterium | reverse complement strand
CGCACAGCGCGTCGATCTCCTCGTCGGTCTCCTGTCCGGTCAGCGTGGTCAGGTCGAGCAGCGCGATCGCGCGGTGCGGGGGCATCTAGAGGTCCTCCAGGAAGCGGCCGAGGACGGCGGCGAGCCGGGCGCCGCCCTTGACGGCCTCGGCGAGCGTCTGCGCGTGCGAGAGCTCGACGTCGCCCATGCCCTCGGCGAGGTTGGTGACGGCGGCGACCGCGGCGACCCGCAGGCCGCAGTGGCGGGCGGCGATCGCCTCGGGGACGGTCGACATGCCGACCAGGTCGGCGCCGAGCGTGCGGAAGGCGCGGATCTCGGCCGGCGTCTCGAAGCTCGGGCCGGCGACCGCGCAGTAGACGCCCTCGGGCAGCGGCGCGCCGGCGGCGGCGTGCAGACGGGCGCGCAGATCGGCGTCGTAGAGCCCCGAGAGGCTGGGGAAGCGCGGGCCGACCGCGTCGTCGTTGGGCCCCGACAGCGGGTTGAACCCCATCAGGTTGATGTGGTCGGAGAGGACCACGAGCGAGCCGGGACCGTTGGCCGGGTCGAGCGAGCCGGCGGCGCAGGTGAGGATGACGGCCTCGGCGCCGAGCGCCTTCAGCAGCCGGACCGGCGCGGCGACCTCGGCGGCGGTCGCGCCTTCGTAGACGTGCGCGCGGCCCGAGTAGACGGCGACCGGGGTGTCGCCACGGCGGCCGAGCACCATCGTGCCGGCGTGGCCGCCGACCGCCCCGGTCTTGAAGCCGGGCAGGTCGCCGTAGGGGATCTCGATCCGGTCGCCGAGCGCGTCGGCGACCACGCCCAGGCCGGAGCCGAGCACCAACCCGACGCGCGGAGCGAAGCCCGGTGCCCGCTCGCGCACGATCTCGGCGGCCGTCGTCATCCCGGGAGGTCGGCCGATCCGAAGCCGAGCGGCAGCAGCTCCCCCAGCGTCGTCGTGCGCTCGACGCCGCCGGCCCCGGCCAGGTGCACGACGGCATCCGGTCCGGCGAACTCGGCCAGCTTCTGGCGGCAGCCGCCGCATGGGGTCACGGCGTGGCTCGACGCGACGACGACCTCGGCGATCCGGCCGCCGCCGCCGGCGACCATCGCGCCGAGCGCGGACGCCTCCGCGCACCAACCCTGCGGGTAGGCGGCGTTCTCGACGTTGGCGCCGGCGTAGCGCCGGCCGTCCTCGGTGCGCACGGCGGCGCCGATGTGCAGCTGCGAGTACGGGGCGTAGGCGTTCATGGCCACGGCGCGGGCGAGCCGCAGCAACTCGGGATCGGGCGCCGGCAGCAGCGCGTCGGCGTACGAGCCGGCCCGCAGGTCGCCGTCGCGGATGTCGAGCAGCTCGCGCAGGCGGTCGACCTTGCGCCGCTCCTGCCCGAGATCGGCGCCGGGTGCGGCGACCGCCTCGAGCTCGACGAAGCGGCCGAGCCCGGCCACGTCGTCGAGGTGGATGCGGACGTTCTCCCACTCGAGCAGCCGGCGGGCCTTGGACACGACGACGCGCACGCCGCAGGTCGCGGTCAGCCCGGCCAGCGCGGTCTCCGGGTCCGGGACCTCGATCAGGTGGTAGCGGCTGAGCCGCACCGCCGGATCGTCCGGGCGCTCGTAGGCGATCAGCTGCGCGACGGCGCCCTCCTGCTCGCGCAGCTTGAGCCGGCCGTGGGGGACGCCGAAGTAGGTGTCGCGCTGCCTCAGGGTCCCGCGGTCGCGCGCCCCCGCGGCGATCGCGACGCTCAGGGTGGCGGCGGGGTCGCGGTCCACCGCCTTGAGCTCGACGTTGCGGCGGGGCTCGCGGGTCACGGCGCTGGACGGTAGTGATTAGGTTGCCGGGCATGCATCCGCGGCTGACCGTCGTCGACCACCCGCTCGCCGCCCGGCATCTGGCCGTGCTGCGCGATGCGACCACGCCGTCACAGACCTTCCGGGCCGTCCTGTCGGACGTCTCCGTGCTGCTGCTCTATGAGGGGCTGCGCGACCTCCGGGTGCGGGAGACGACGGTCGAGACGCCGCTCGAGCAGGCACCGGCCCGCCGCCTGGCGGACGACATCGTGGTGGTGGCGATCATGCGCGCCGGCCTCGGGATGGTCGACGGGGCGCTGCGGCTGGTGCCCGAGGCGCGCGTCGGCCACCTCGGCGTCTACCGCGACGAGGAGTCGCTGCAGGCCGTGAACTACTACGAGTCGCTGCCACCGCACCTCGGCGGCTCGGACGTCGTGATCGCGGACCCGATGCTGGCCACCGGCGGCTCGGCCGTGCACGCGCTCGACGTCGTCAAGGCGCAGTCGCCGGCCCGCGTGCGCTTCGTCTGCCTCGTGGCCGCCCCCGAGGGCCTGCAGGCGCTGGCCGATCACCATCCGGAGGTGCCGGTGACGACCGCGTCGGTCGACGACCGGCTCGACGAGCGCGGCTATATCCGGCCCGGGCTCGGCGACGCCGGCGACCGGCTGTACGGCACGACTTAGTGTCCTACTCCACGGCCAGGGCCAGCTCGTCGCGCATCGCCTGGGCGCGCCGGCTCAGGATCCGGACCAGGTTCTCCAGCACCGCGGCCTGCAGCGCCGGGTCGCTGTCGCGCAGCCCGGCCAGCTGGGCGCCTGTCAGCGCGTACGCCTCGACGTCGGTGTCGGCGCGCACGTCGCCGGAGCGCCGCTCCTCGGTCAGCAGCGCCATCTCCCCCGCCAGCATCCCCGCCGACAGCGTCCCGACCCGGACGTCGCCGTCCTCGGTGGCGAGCAGCACGCTCAGCTCGCCGGAGATGATCAGCAGCAGCTCGTCGGCAGGGTCATCGCGCCGTAGCACCAGCTCGCCGGCCCGGTGGCGCCGGTGCTCCATCCCGGCGCGCAGGCGCGCGACCGCCGCCTCCGGCAGCCCGGCCAGCAGCTCGTGGCCGGCCAGCGGCACGTGCCGTGGCTCGAGGTCCGGCAGCAGCGCGGCCTCGCAGTGCTCGAGCGCGAGGTCGAGCTCGGGGAACACCGGCGGGCCGATGTCGCGCAGCCCGGTGTGGCGGCCGACGGAGCTCAGGACGAGCGCGGTCCCGGCGGCGGCCAGCTCAGCGTGCAGGTCGGCGATCAGCCCCGGCACCGCCCCGAGCACCCGCCGCACGCGGCGGAAGTCGAGCACGACGACGCGCACCTCGTCGCCCAGCAGCGCGACCTCGCGGGTCACGAACTCGGCCTCGCTGAACAGCAGCTCGCCCTGGAGCTCGACGACGACCGCCTGGTCGCCGGCCTCGGCGAGCTGTCCCTGGGCCTCGGGCGAGCGCACGCGCTTGGACGTCCGCTCGCGCAGCGTGTAGCGGGCGCGCACCGGCGACGGCCCGCGCCGGCCGGACTCGATCATGTGCAGCGCCATGTCGTCGGACAGGTCGCGGCAGACCGCCAGGCCGCGGATCGAGTTCCCGTGGGCGTCGAGCGGCGGCGAGTAGACGGCGAGGCCGAAGCGCCCCGGCAGGACGGCGATGATCGAGCCCGCGACCCCGCTCTTGGCCGGCATGCCGACGGTGAACAGCCACTGGCCGGCGCCGTCGTACATGCCGCAGCTGGTCATCACGGACAGCACGCCGCGCACGGTCTCGTCGCCCGCCGCGCGCTCGCCGGTCGCCGGGTTGACGCCGCCGTTGGCCAGCGTGGCGGCGATCATCGCCAAATCGCGGGTGTCGACGTGCGCGGTGCACTGGCCGAGGTAGAGCGACAGCGCGCGCTCGGGGTCGTCGCCACCCAGCGCGCCCGAGCCCTTGAGCAGGTGCGCGATCGCCCGGTTGCGGTGGTTGACGGCCAGCTCGGCCGCCCACAGGTCCTCGTCGGGCTCGAGCCGCCGGCCGGCGAAGCGCGAGTAGCCGTCGAGGATGCTCGGCAGGTCGTCGAACAGGCTGACGACGGAGATCGCGCCGGCGTTGATCATCGGGTTGTACGGGAGCCCGCTGACCGGGTGGAGCCCGATCGCGTCGAACGACACGCCGGTCGGCTCGACGTCGACGTGGCGCCCCACCGCCTCGGCGCCGAAGCGGTCGAGCGCGAGGCCGAAGGTCAGCGGCTTCGAGATCGACTGGATCGGGAACGCGATACGGGTGTCGCCGGCCTCGTAGGTGTGGCCGTCGACGGTGACGATGCTGATGCCGAACGCGGCGACCTGCTCCGGGGAATGGCCCTCGGCGTAGGTCGTCCAGGGCGGCGCGGGCAGCGCGGCGTGCCGGTCGAGCAGGCGCCGCAGGTAGCGGTCGACGACGAGGTCGGTCAGCGGACGCCCGTGAGGTTGGCGACCTCTTCGAGCGACTGCCCGGCGCCGAGGGCGACACACATCAGCGGGTCCTCCGCGACGCCGACCGGCATCCCGGTCTCCTTCTCGATCCGCTCGCCGAAGCCGCGCAGCAGCGCCCCGCCGCCCGCGAGGATGATGCCCTCCTTGGTGATGTCGGCGGCCAGCTCGGGCGGCGCCTCCTCGAGCGTGTCGTGGACCGCGGCCATGATCTCGGCCACCGGCGGCTCGACCGCGGCGCGGATCTCGCCCTCGCGCAGCAGCAGCTCGCGCGGCAGGCCCGACAGCAGGTCGCGGCCGCGGACGCGCGTCTCGCGCTCGTCGCCGATGTTCATCGCCGAGCCGACGGCGAGCTTGATCGCCTCCGCCGACTGGGTGCCGATCGCCATCCGGTGCTCGTTGCGCAGGAAGTTCGTGATCGCGTCGTCGAGGTCATAGCCGCCGACCCGCAGCGAGCGGGAGACGACGATCCCGCCGAGCGAGATGATCGCCACCTCGCTGGTGCCGCCGCCGACGTCGACCACCATGCGCCCGAACGGCTCGGCGATGTCCAGGCCGGCGCCGATCGCGGCGGCCAGCGACTCCTCGATCAGATGGACCTCGCGGGCCCCGGCGCTCAGCGACGCCTCCTCGATCGCGCGCCGCTCGACGTCGGTGATCCCCGACGGGGCGCACATCACGAGCGTCGGCCGCGAGAAGCGCGAGCGCACGACCTTGGCCAGGAACTGGCGCAGCATCGCCTCGGTGACCTCGAAGTCGGCGATCACGCCGTGGCGCAGCGGCCGGTCGGCGGAGATGCTGGCCGGCGTGCGGCCGATCATCTGCTGTGCGTCGGAGCCGACGGCGTGGACCTCGCCGGTGCGCTGGTCGATCGCGACCACCGACGGCTCGGACATGACGATCCCCCGCCCGCGGACGAAGATGACGGTGTTCGCGGTGCCGAGGTCGATCGCGATGTCGCCCTCGGACCGGAAGGCGGACATCGACCAGCGGCGGCGTCTGCGGCGGGGAGCCATCGCGTCCAGGCTAGGTCAGCATCGCCTGGGCGAAGTCGTCGGCGTCGAACGGCCGCAGATCCTCGAGCGACTCGCCGATGCCGATCAGCTTCACGGGGATCTTCAGCTCGTTGGCGATCGCGAGCGCGATGCCGCCCTTGGCGGTGCCGTCGAGCTTGGTCAGCACGATGCCGTCGACCGTCACCGCCTCGCCGAACAGCTTCGCCTGGCGCAGGCCGTTCTGACCCGTGGTGGCGTCGACGGTCATCAGCGTCTCGTGCGGCGCGTCCGGCATC
>JAXDHL010000191.1:0-10460 GCA_034664525.1 Solirubrobacteraceae bacterium | reverse complement strand
GCGGCCACCAGGTGGTCCACCAGCGCGGGCACGCCTCGCCCCTTGGCGGCGGAGATCGGGAAGATCTCCGCCTTCAGGTCGAACTCGGCGTCGAGCGCCGCCGCGGCCTGCAGCGCGAGCACCGTGTGCGGGTTGTCCAGGCGGTCGCACTTGTTGACGGCGATCGTGACCGGCGTGCCGGTCCCGGACAGCGCCTCGGCGATGAAGCGGTCGCCCGGCCCGCCGATCCCCTGCACGCCCTCGAGCAAGAACAGCGTGCCGTCGCAATCGGCGAGCTCGTGCTCGACGCGGCGCTGCATGCGCGAGGTCAGCTCGTCGCGCGGGCGCTGCACGCCCGGCAGGTCGCACAGCACCATCTGCCATTCGCGCGGCCGCGTGGCGACGCCGCGGATCGCCCGCCGCGTGGTCTGCGGCTTGTCGGACACGATCGCCACCTTGTGCCCGACGACCGCGTTGACGAGCGTCGACTTGCCGACGTTCGGCCGCCCGGCCAGGGCGATGAAGCCGGAGCGCGTCATCGGACCCAGCCCAGGATCTCGGCCTGCAGCGCCAGCATCTCGCCGTCGTCGGTCTCGTGGTCCATGCCCGTGAGATGCAGTACGCCGTGCACGACGGCCTCCTCGAGATCGACGGTGTACTCGGGGCAGATCACGACATCCCCGAGCTCGCGCGGACCGAATGGCTCCTCCAGCTCGTCCATCGGGAAGCTCAGCACGTCGGTCGGGCCGTCCGTGCCACGCCACTGCCCATTCAACTCCGCGATCCGCCCGGCGTCCACGAACTCGATCGCGAGGTGACCGTCGCGGATCCCGGCCGACCCGAGCGCGAGCGCGGCGAGCTCCTCCACCCGCTCGCGCGCGACGGCGTCGCCGAGCACCTCGACCTCAAGCACGCCTGGAGGCCGGGCGGATGCCCGGCGCGGCGCGCTCGGCGTGATCGGCGTAGGCCTGCACGATCCGCTGGACCATCTTGTGGCGCACGACGTCGTCGTTGCCGAAGTGCACGATCCCGATGCCGTCGACCCCGCGCAGGATCTCCCCGACCTCGACCAGCCCGGAGCGCTGCTCGCGTGGCAGGTCGATCTGGGAGACGTCGCCGTTGACCACCATCCGCGAGCCGAACCCGAGCCGGGTGAGGAACATCTTCATCTGCTCCGGCGAGGTGTTCTGGGCCTCGTCGAGGATCACGAACGAGTCGTTGAGCGTGCGGCCGCGCATGAACGCCAGCGGCGCGACCTCGATCACGCCCTTCTCCAGATGCGCGGTCACTCGCTCCGGATCCAGCATGTCGTTCAGAGCGTCGAACAGCGGCCGCAGGTACGGGTCCACCTACGCCAACAGGTCGCCGGGCAGGAAGCCCAGGCGCTCGCCGGCCTCGACCGCGGGCCGGGTGAGGATGATGCGGTTGACCTCGCGCCGCGACAGCGCCGCGACAGCCATGGCGATGGCCAGGAACGTCTTGCCGGTGCCGGCCGGGCCGATGCCGAAGGTCACCGTCGACTGGCGGATCGCGTCGACGTAGGCCTTCTGGTTGACGGACTTCGGCGCGACCCGCAGGTTGCGGTGCCGCCACACGACGTCCTCGAGGACTTGGGTGGGCGAGTGGGACTGGTCGAGCACGCGCGTGACGGACTCCAGGGTCGCAGGGCCGATCGAGTGACCGCGCTCCACCAGCGACGTGAGCTCGCGGACGACCGTGGCCCCGTTGGCCACCGCCTCCGCGTCGCCGTCCAGCGTGAGCACGTTCCCGCGCAGGAACACGTCGCAGTCCAGCGACCGCTCGAGCTCCCGAAGCATCAGGTCCTGGGAGCCGGCGAGCTCCGCGGCGACCTCGTTGGGCACCTCCAGCTGGCGCCGTGCCATCAGTGCCCCGACACCACTAGTTCAGCGCCGCCTTCACCCGGGCCGCGATGCGCGCGCCATCGGCGCGTCCGCCCGCGGCGGCCTTCACGTGGCCGATCGCCTTGCCCATGTCGCGCGGCGAGGAGGCGCCGGTCGCCGCGACCGCGTCGCGGACCAGCGCGTCCAGCTCGTCGTCGGGCAGCTCGGCAGGCAGATAGGCCTCGATGACCGTGGCCTCGTAGGCCTCCTTGGTCGCGAGCTCGTCGCGACCGGCAGCGCGGAACTGCTCCTCGGCGTCGTGCCGGCGCTTGCGCTCCCGGCGAAGGATCGCCTGCTCGTCGGCCCCGCCGTCCTTGTGGGCCTTCTGCAACTCGCTGAGCAGCAGCCGGAGCGCGCCGACCCGATCCTTCTCCCCGGCCTTCATGGCCGTCCCGACATCCGTCTTGATCTGCTCGGCGATCGTCACCTGTCAACAGATTCTAGGCCCCGCCCCGGCGGCCCGCGACCGAGGAGCGCGGTGCCGTGGACGGACCTTCCGTTCCGCCGCATTGGCTGGCACGATGGGCGTCTTGCCTGCCGGGCCGTCCTTCGCCTCCGAGCTCCGCCGCGGGTGACCAGCGAGCGCCTCGCCGACCTCCCGGCGCGCGAGCTCGACGGCGGCCTGCGGGTCGCCGAGGCGTCGACGCGCAGGTCGCGCATGCGGGGCCTCGCCAAGCTCGACGCGCTGCCCGACGACGAGGCGCTGCACATCCCGAAGTGCCGCAGCGTGCACACGTTCACGATGCGCTTCCCGCTCGATCTCGTGTGGCTCGACAACGCCGGGAAGCCGGTCCGCATCGACCGCGAGGTCGCCCCCTCGCGGCTGAAGACCTGCCTGCGCGCGCGCTCGGTCGTCGAGTGCAACGGCGGCCGCGCCGACGCCTTCCTGGCCGCCGGCCTCTAGCCGACGGGCCAATTTGCGGGCGGATGTTTCGACCGCCGTCCAACGCCCGGCGCCCGGCTGCGCGGCGAGACTCCGGAACGTCAACGCCGCACGACGAGGAACGAGGACGCGTCATGAAGATGGTCGTCGCATACATCGAGCGTGAGAGCTTCGAACCGATCCGCGAGGAGTTGCTGGGTCTCGGGTTCGTCTCGCTCTCCGCATGGGAGGCCAGCGGCTCCGTGCCAGAGGCGCTGGTGACGGGCAGCTACCGGGGGACCAAGGTCGAGACCCATCTGCGGCCGAAGATCCGCCTCGAGTGCGTGGTCGGCCCGGACGAGGTCAAGACGGTGGTCGACACCGTGCTGAAGAACACCACCGAGCACCGGTTCGTGTTCGTGGTCGGGGTCGAGGCGGCCTATCCGACCGCCACGGTCAAGGACGAGGGCGCCGTCCCGAGCACGGCGGCCTGATCAGGCCGAGCCCTCAGTCGCCGGTGGGCGGACCCTCCGGGTCGGTGTCCCCCAGGCGCGGCGGATGGCCGAGCTGGCCGAGCTCGGATGCGTCGCGACCGAACACGATGTCGACCGTCCAGTCGACGGCGATCCGCAGCCGGCGCTTGGTCCCGGGCATCCGGGACAGGTGGTAGGACCGCGCCAGGAACCAGGCCGGCTTGCCGCGCCAGCGGATCTTCAGCGTCTCTGCCACCGCCTGGTAGCGCCCCATGTCCACGAAGACGCCGAGCGTCCTGTACGTGAACGGCCGGGGCGGCAGGCCGGCGAGCGCGCCCGTCAGGTTGCGGGCGACGAGCTTGCCCTGGCGCATCGCGTGCTGGGCGGTCGGCGGGCACGGGAAGCCCGGGCGGGCGGGGTCGGGGACCGCCGCGGCGTCGCCGATCGCCCACACGCCCTCGACCCCGGGGACCTTGCAGGTCTCGTCGGTCACGATCCGCCCGCCGCCGTCGAGCGGGAGCCCGAGCCGGGCCACGACCGGGACCGGCCTGACGCCGGCGGTCCAGCAGACCGTTCGGCAGGGGATGCGCTCGTCGCCCGCCAGCACCACGTGGTCGGCGGCGACCGAGTCCAGCGTCGTCGACGTGCGGATCTCGATCCCACGCCGGCGCAGCTCCTCCGAGGCGAAGTCCGCCAGCGACGCCGAGATCTCCGGCATCACGCGATCGCGCGCCTCGACGAGGATGAAGCGCAACCCGGTCAGGCGGCAGCGCGGGTAGCGCTCGACCACGTCGCGAGCGAAGTCCTGCAGCTCGGCGATCCCCTCCAGGCCGGCGTAGCCCGCCCCGACGAAGACGTAGGTG
Organism: Solirubrobacteraceae bacterium; assembly: GCA_034664525.1. Lineage (GTDB taxonomy): Bacteria > Actinomycetota > Thermoleophilia > Solirubrobacterales > Solirubrobacteraceae > DATLGB01. The sequence goes on along the minus strand of JAXDHL010000191.1, from coordinate 6,382 downwards.
AGCAGCGACCGCCGGTGCTCGTCGTCCTCGGCCACCTCGGCGCGCTCGAGCGTCCAGATCAGCCGGTTGCGCAGCGCGATCGCCTCCGCGATCGTCTTGAACCCGAGCCCGTGTTCGGCGAGCCCAGGGATCGGCAGCGTGCGCGACGTCGAGCCGAGCGCGACCACGAGCTGGTCGTAGGGCAACTCCTCCGGCGCGCCCTCGGCGTCTGTCATCCGCACGGTCTTCGCCTGGGCGTCGAGCCCGGTTACGCGGCCGAGCCGGATGTCGGTCGCGTGCAGCTCCTCGCGCAGCGGCACGACCACGTGGCGGGGCTCGAGCGTCCCGCCCGACGCGCCCGGCAGCAGCGGCGTGTAGAGCATGAAGTTCGTGTCGGAGACGACCGTGACCTTCGCCGACTGCGCCGGCAGCAGCTTCTCGAGCTTGCGGGCGGTCGGCAGGCCGGCGTAGCCGCCGCCGAGGATCACGACGCGCCAGGCCATCAGCCGGTCCGCTCCAGCCGCAGCGCGCTCCACTCCGCGCAGGAGCGGCGCTCGGTCTCGGTCAGGCCGTGCGGCGCGAACGCCGCGGCGACCTCGTCGGCCTCCTCGCGCAGCAGGCCGGACAGGATCAGGTGGTCGGGCGCGCGCTCGAGGCCGTGGGCGACCTCCAGCAGCAGCGGGCGCAGCAGGTTCGCGCACACGGTGGGCGCGTACGGGCCCGGGGTCTCGCGCAGGTTCACCCGGTCCGAGGTCAGCTCGACGGCGTTCACGTACGCATTCTCGCGCGTCGCGTCAACGCTGAGCGGGTCGTAGTCGACGGCGACCACCGGCGTGAAGCCGAGCTTGGCCGCCGCGATCGCCAGGACGCCGGTCCCGCTGCCCCAGTCGGCGAACGCGCCGCGCGGCTCCAGCGTCAGCAGCAGCTCGAGGCACAGCCGCGTCGTCGCGTGCCCGCCGGTCCCGAACGCCTGACCCGGATCGATCACCAGCTCGAGCACGTCGGGCCCGGCCGCCGGCGGCTCCCACGGCGGCCGCACGCGCAGCCGGCGCGCGCCGCCGCCGACGTCGATCGCCTTGTGCCACTGCTTCCAGCGCTCGTCCCAGTCGTCGGCGACCTCGGAGGTCGCGACGTCGACCAGCACGTCGCCCGCCGCCGCCTCGAGCGCCGGCAGCTCGGGAAGCTCCCCGGGGGCGCCGTAGATCACGTACTCCACGCCGCCGCCGTCGAGGTCGCGCTCCTCCACCCCGGCCGGCGAGAGCTCCAGCAGCTCGGCCAGCACCACGCCGGCGTCGTCGCCGCGCACGCTGACCGCCAGGCGGATCACCCGGCGAGGACGCGCTTCAGCTTGGAGATCATGCCCTCGTCGGAGGCGAACGCGTCGCTGCTCTCGAACGAGTCGGCCAGCTCCTCCAGCAGTCGCCGCTGCTCCTTGGAGAGCTTGCGCGGGATGGCGACGTTGACGACGACCTTGAGGTCGCCGCGGCGGCCGCGGTGCAGCGGCGGCATCCCGCCGCCGCGGATGGTCAGCGTCTCGCCGGGCTGCGTGCCGGCCGGGATGTGGAGCTCGGCCGGCCCGTCGAGCGTCGCGACCTCGACCGTCGTGCCGAGCGCGGCCCGCGGGGCGGGCACGTCGACCACCGTGATCAGGTGCTCGCCGTCGCGCAAGAAGCGCTCGTCCTCGCGCACGCGCACGACGACGTAGAGGTCACCGGCCGGCGCGCCGGCGTCGCCCTCGTGGCCGCGACCGGTGATGCGGATGCGCTGGCCGTCGCTGATCCCGGCCGGGATGTCGACCGACAGGGTGCGCCGGTCCTGCACGGCGCCGGCGCCGGAGCAGACCTTGCACGGCTGCTCGGGGATCTTCCCCGTGCCGCCGCAGTCGCTGCAGACCTGCGTGCGCACGAGCTGGCCGAAGCGGGTGCGGGCGACGTTCTGCATCTGGCCGCTGCCGCCGCAGGTCGAGCACGTGACGATCGGGGTCCCCGGCTCGGCGCCGTTGCCGCGGCAGTGCTCGCAGCGGGCGACGACGTCGTAGGAGACCTCGACGCTCGCGCCGTGCGCGGCCTCGGCCAGATCGAGGGCGGCGGCGACCACGACGTCCCCTCCCGGGGCCGGCCCGCCGCGCCGGCCGCCGCCGGGGACGCCGAAGATCGACTCGAAGGCGCCACCGCCGCCACCGCCGAAGAACGCCGAGAAGAGGTCGCCGAACGAGCCGAAGTCCTCGAAGTGCGGCGAATAGCCGCCCGTCTTCAGGCCCTCGTGGCCGTACTGGTCGTAGGTGCGCCGGCGGTCGCCGTCCGACAGGACCTCGTAGGCCTCGGCGAGCTCCTTGAAGTGCTCCTCGGCCTCCGGGTCGTCCGGGTTGGCGTCCGGGTGCAGCTGGCGCGCGAGCTTGCGGAAGCTCTTCTTGATCTCGGACTCGTCGGCGTCGCGCGAGACGCCGAGGACCTCGTAGTAGTCGCGCTTCACTGGACCCAGACGTCCTCGACGAACCGCGACAGCTCACCGGCGGCGGAGCGGACCGTGCCGATGACCGCTCGATAGTCCATCCGGGTCGGGCCGATCACGGAGACCGTGCCGAGGTTGCGCTGCGGCAGGCCGTAGTTGGCGGCGACCATCGACATGCCGCGCAGGGCGGGCACGTCGTTCTCCGCGCCGATCCGCACGTAGACGTCACGCGAATCGAGCGCGTTCTGCAGCGCCGCGAGCAGCGACGCACGGCGCTCGAGCGCCTCCATCAGCTCGTGCAGCTGCGACAGCTCGATCAGGCGGCCCTCGGCGAACAGCCGGTGGGCGCCGTCGACGTAGAGGTTGGACTCGGCCGTCTCCTCCAGCTCGGTGAACGCGGGCGCGAGGCCGGCCACGAAGCGGCGCTCGGTGTCGCCCAGCTCCGGGTCGTTGAGGCGCGAGCGCAGCGTGCGCGCGCCCAGCCCGCGCCCGACCAGGCGCTCGTTGAGGTAGGACGCGGCCCAGTCGGCGAGGCCGGCGTCGACCGGGCGCTCGTAGGTGAACACCCGCTTGGAGACTCCGCCGGTCGACGTGATCACGACGACCATCAGGACCTGCGGCTGCAGCAGCAGGACCTCGACGTGACGGATCGTCGTCGTGCCGATCGGCGGCGCGGAGACGAGCGCGAGCAGGTTGGTGATCTGCGACAGCGTCTCGGTGGCGGTGCGCATCGCCTCGTCGACCTCGCGCCGCACGAGCTGGAGCTCGAGCGTGTGGCGCTCCGGCGCGGCGACCGGCAGCAGGTTGTCGACGAAGTAGCGGTAGCCGGCGTCGGTCGGCACGCGACCCGCGGACGTGTGCGGGTGCGCGAGCAGGCCGCGCTCCTCCAGCACCGCGAGCTCGTAGCGGATCGTGGACGACCCGCAGGTGACGTCGGGCTCGGACGCCAGCACCTTCGAGCCCACGGGCTGACCGGTGGTCGCGAACGAGTCGACCACCTTGCGCAGCAGCAGTTCCTGGCGCGGGGTGAGCACGTCTCGATTCTAGGGGCGGGCCGCGGCAGTCCCGGGCGACCGGCGCCGACTCGTCAAGTAGCCGCAAACAGGGGGGAAATGAGGGTAGGACCCGACCCCAAAACGCCGCCGGACCTGTCAGGATGGGCGCCCGCAGCAGCGGCGGCGGGGCAGCGCTCGGCGCCGCCGTGGCGCGAAGGATGACAACGCGGGGAACTCAGGGAGTCTCAGGTCGTGAGCTGGAAGCTCAAGTTGTTGGCAGTGCTCAACGTCGCCGGGTGGGCGATCGTCGTGCCGATCCTGGTCGGCAGCCTGCTGCACCCCTTCATCGACTTCCACGACTGGCCGGGCTCGACCCTGCTGAGCCGCCCGGCCCAGGACGCCCCGCTGGCGCGGGCGCCCAAGCCGGCGCCGCTGCCGAGCGCCGCCTCCGGGCACGGGACCGGGGGCGCGATCGCCGGCCGCGGCGGGCTCCTGGCCCCGGGCGGGACGGGTGGCGCCGCCATCGCGTTCGGCCCGCTGCCGTCGACGGGCGCTCCCACCGGCGCGGGCGGCGCCCCGCTGATCTTCAACCCGGGCACGACCGGCCCGCTGCTGGGCATCACGCCGCAGACGCCGGCGAGCGGCGGGCCTCCGGGCCCGGACACCACGCCCGGCCTGCCGGTGATCCCGGTCACGCCCGGCACCCCGGTGACGCCCGGTACGCCGGTGGTCCCGGTCCTCCCGGAGACGCCGGCCCCGACGACCTCCACGCCGGCCACGCCGGTCGTCCAGACCCCGTCGGGTCCGGTGCTGCCGGAGGTCCCCGGACCGTCGAAGTCCGATCAGGGCTCCGGCACCGTGGCGGAGGTCCCGCCGGACCAGCCGCCGGTCGCGACGCCGACCGCGGTGCCCAGCACGGCGCCGCCGGTCACGCAGCCCGAGGTCCCCGCCGGCAACAACGGCAACGGGAACGGCGGCGGCAACGGCAACGGCAACGGCGGCGGCTCGGACCCGGGTACGACCCCGACCCCGACCCCGCCACCCGACAACAGCGACCACAAGCCCCACCACCCGGTCGGCGACCGTCCGCCGAAGGTCGACGTGCCCCACGACGACGGCGGCCACGACCCCAGCGGTGGCGGTGATGGCGGCGACGGCGGCTCGGGCGCGCACCCCGCCCATCCCGTGCATCCGGTCCACCCGGTGCATCCGGTCACCCCGGCCGCGCCAGCGACGCCGGCCACGCCCGCGATCCCGGGCACGGCGCCCGCCACGCCGGCGACGCCCGCGACGCCGGCGTCCTTTGCCCACGGCAACGGCCACGGCCGTCCCGCGCAGGTCCAGCCGGCGCCCGCCGCGCCGGCGCCCACGCCCCCGGCCGCGCCGCCCGTCGACCCGGGTGGCAAGGGCAACGGCGGGCACGGGCACGGGCACTGAGCCTGATCCAGGCTGAGCCCGCGGCGCTACCCCTTGCCGTTGGAGTCGCCGAGCTCGAGCACCGCGAGGAACGCCTCCTGCGGCACCTCGATGCGCCCGACCTGCTTCATGCGCTTCTTGCCCTCCTTCTGGCGCTCGAGCAGCTTGCGCTTGCGGCTGATGTCGCCGCCGTAGCACTTGGCCGTGACGTCCTTGCGGTACGCCTTCACGGTCTCGCGCGCGACGATCTTGGACCCGATCGCCGCCTGGATGGGCACGTCGAACTGCTGGCGCGGGATCTTCTGGCGCAGCTTCTCCGTGAGCGACTTGCCGACCTCGTAGGCCTTGTCGCGGTGCACGATCATCGACAGCGCGTCGACGACGTCGCCGCCGAGCAGCACGTCGAGCTTGGACAGGTTCGAGGGGCGCGGCCCGATCGGCTCGTAGTCCAGCGACGCGTAGCCGCGCGTCCGTGACTTCAGCTGGTCGAAGAAGTCGAGCACGATCTCGGCCAGCGGCAGGTCGTAGTTGACCTGGACGCGTTCGGCGGACAGGAAGTGCATGCCCTGGTGGATGCCCCGCTTGTCCTGGCAGAGCTCCATGATCTGCCCGATGTACTCCTTGGGCGAGAGGATCGACGCCCGCACGAACGGCTCCCGGACCTCGAGGATCTTCGACGGGTCGGGGTAGTCGGCCGGGTTGTGGACGGTGAACGTCGTGCCGTCGGTCTGCTCGACCTCGAACTCCACCGACGGCATCGTCGCCATCAGGTCGAGGTCGTACTCGCGCTCGAGGCGCTCGCGCACGATGTCCATGTGCAGCAGACCGAGGAACCCGCAGCGGAAGCCGAAGCCGAGCGCGTCCGAGGTCTCGGGCTCCCACTGCAGCGCGGCGTCGTTGAGGGTCAGCTTCTCGAGCGCGTCGCGCAGCTCGGGGAACTGGTTCTGCTCGATCGGGAACAGGCCGCAGAAGACCATCGGCTTGACGTCGCGGTAGCCGGGCAGCGGCTCGTCGGAGCCGCCGCGCTTGCTCGTCAGCGTGTCGCCGACGCGCAACTTGGTGACGTCCTTGATGCCGGTGATCAGGTAGCCGACCTCGCCGGGACCGAGGTGGTCGACCGGGACCATCGCCGGGTTGAAGAAGCCGATGTCGTCGATGTCGGCCTCGGTGCCGGCCGCCATCGCGCGGATCACCTCACCCTTGCGGAACGTCCCGTCGACGACCCGGATGTAGGCGATGACGCCGCGGTACTGGTCGAACTCGGAGTCGAAGATCAGCGCTCGCGGCGGCGCGTCGGGGTCGCCCGACGGCGGCGGGACCTTCTGCACGAGCTCCTCGAGCACGTCGAGCACGCCCTCGCCGGTCTTGGCCGAGATGCGCCGCACGCTCTCGGCCGGCTCTCCCAGCAGATCGGCGACCTCGTCGGCGACGCGCTCCGGCTCGGCGCCGGGCAGGTCGATCTTGTTCAGGCAGGGGATGATCTCGAGCCCGGAGTCGACCGCCAGGTAGGTGTTGGCGAGCGTCTGGGCCTCGACGCCCTG
>JAXDHL010000190.1:0-15222 GCA_034664525.1 Solirubrobacteraceae bacterium | reverse complement strand
CAGCGTCGTCCCCCGGTACTCCGCCGCCTGCCCGTTGGCGAGCGCCCGGATGACGGCGATCGCCTCGCGCATCTCCGAGATCCGCACCGGCTTGCCGTTGATCACGCGCACCGCCGAGTCCCCGCGGCCGATGCCGCAGACCGTGCGGTTGCCGTACATCTCGTTGAGCGTCGCGAACAGGGACGCGATGACCGTCCAGTCGCGCGTCGCCGGGTTCGTGACCATCGGCCCGACGGTGAGCCGGTGCGTCTCGTTGAGGATCCGGCTGTAGATGACGAACGGCTCCTCCCACAGCAGGTGCGAGTCGAACGTCCAGGCGTGCGTGAAGCCGTACGCCTCGGCGCGTTTGGCGAGGTCGATCACGCGCGCCGCGGGCGGGTCGGTCTGCAGGACGACGCCGAACTCGAGGCTCATCGGGCCGCCCCCTCCAGGTCGCCGGCGGCGACCGCGGCGAGCGTGGCGCCGACCGTCCGCCCGTAGGCCTCGATCGCGACGCGCAGCGCGCGCTCCGGCGAATCCTCGATCGCCGTGTGCGAGAGCGGTGGGTCGGACTGGGCGAAGATCATCACGGTCGGCACCAGCCGGCCGATCTCGGTCGCGTCGTGCAGCGGGCCGGACGGGATCGGCTCGCCGTCGCCGCCGCCCGCGTCGGCGACCGCCCGGCGCGCCAGCCCGACGAGCAGCGGGTGGAACGGCGTCGGGGTGGCGCCGAACACGCGCCGCGCCTCGACGCCGCAGTCGAACGTCGCAGCCGCCGCATCGCACGCCCGCAGGTTCTCGTCGAGCATCGTCGCCAGCACGTCCGCCTCCAGGTGGCGCAGGTCGAGCATCATCTCGGTCGACCCGGCGACCGCCGTGATCACCCCGGGCGTGGCCGTCATGGCCCCGACGGTGCAGACGCCGCCGTGGCGGATGCCGACCTCGCGAATCTCCAGCGCGGCGGTGGCCGCCGCCGCCAGCGAGTCGCGACGGAGGCGCATCGGCGTCGAGCCCGCATGGGCGGCCTGGCCGGTGAAGGTGATCAGGTAGCGCTCGTCGCCGAACGTCCCGCTGACCGCCGAGGCGAGCCGGCCCGTGTCGAGCAGGACCGGGCCCTGCTCGATGTGCAGCTCGAGGTAGGCGCGCGCCCCGTCGAGCCGGCTCGCGGCCGCGGCCGCCCCGTCGAGGTCGACCCCGCACGCGGCCAGCGCGTCCTCGAGCCGGGTCCCGCTCGCGTCGCGCAGGTCGCGCACGTCGTCGGGGTCGAGCGTGCCGGCCGCGGCCGAGGAGCCGAGCAGGCTGCGCCCGAACCGGGCGCCCTCCTCGTCGGCCCAGTCCACGAGGCGCACGGTGACCGGGGGCGGCTCGCCGGCCGTGGCCAGCGCCCGCAGGACGCCGACCGCGCTCAGCACGCCCAGGCAGCCGTCGAGCCAGCCGCCGGACGGCACCGCGTCGATGTGAGACCCGACGATCACGAAGTCCCCGTCGGCGGACGCGCCGGGCAGCTCGGCCCACAGGTTGCCCGCCTCGTCGACATCGACGGTGACGGGCAGCTCGGCGAGCCTGCCCTGCAACCACTCCCGGGCCGCCTGCCAGTCGGGCGACCAGGCGAGCCGGCGGGCGCCGTCCTCCCCGCCGTGGCGCTGATGCAGCTCGCCCAGGTCCGCCAGCACGCGGTCGACGTCGATCTCCAGGTTCACGCCGCCACCGCCGTCCGGCCGCCCGTCCGCGCGACGAAGCGCCCGTGGCCCGGCGCGGTGCGGATCTCGCCACGGTCGTAGACGAGCTCGCCGCGGCAGTAGGTGTGGCGGACGCTGCCGGAGGCGGTCTCGCCCTCGTAGAGGTCGTAGTCGACGTTCATCAGCGACGTCGCGACCCCGTACGGGCGCGGGGCGGACGGATCGAAGACGGCGATGTCGGCGTCCTTGCCGGGCGAGATCGAGCCCTTCGAGGCAAGTCCGAAGCGCCGCGCGATCGTCGTGCTCGTGCGATCGACGAGCTGGCTGGGGGTGATCCGCCCGGCGACGACGCCCTCGTCCCAGAGCTTGGCCAGCCGGTGCTGGATCGCGGGCAGCCCGTTCGGCACGAGGCTGAAGTCGTCGAGCCCGCGCGCCTTCTGCTCGTCGCGGAACGGGCAGTGGTCGGTGGACACGCTCTCCAGCACGCCGCGGCGCACGTAGTCCCACAGCGGCTCCCGGTTGGACGCGTCGCGCAACGGCGGCGAGCAGATGTAGCGGCAGCCCTCGACGCCCGGCTTGCGGAGGTCGTCGATCGTGTTGACGAGGTACTGCGTGCACGTCTCCCCGCTCACGTGGGCGCCCCGCTGCTGGGCGAGCTCGACCTCGGCGGCGGCCGCCGCGCAGGTGACGTGGACGACGAACAGCGACGCGCCGGTGTACTCGGCCAGCCGCGCCGCCCGGCCGGTGGCCTCGGCCTCGACCATCTCGGGACGCGTCAGCGCATGGTGGATCGCCGACGTGTTGCCCTCCGCCAGCGCGCGCTTGACCAGCAGGTCGATCACGTCGCCGTTCTCGGCATGCACCATCACCAGCGCGCCGAGGTCGCGGGCACGCTCCATGGTCGCGGCCAGGGCGTCGTCGCGCGTCATCAGCTCGCCCTTGTAGGCCATGAACAGCTTGAACGAGCTGACCCCGGCCTCGACGATCGCGGCCATGTCGTCGATCGTCGGCTCGTTGGCGTTGGTGATCGCCATGTGGAAGCCGTAGTCGACGTGGGCGGCGCCGGCGGCGCGGCCCTGCCACTCCTCGAGCGCCGAGCGCAGGTTGTCCGGCTCGCGCTGGATGGCGAAGTCGACCAGGCACGTGACGCCGCCGGCGGCGGCCGCCCGGGTCCCGGTGTCGTAGTCGTCCGAGGTCCACATGCCCATGAACGGCATCGAGAGGTGCGTGTGGTTGTCAATCAGGCCGGGCAGCAGCAGGCAGCCGGAGACGTCGACGGCCGTCGCGTCCGCCGGGGCCTCGACGGCGCCGACCGCGGCGATCCGCCCGTCGACGATCAGGACGTCGGCGTCGTACTCGCCGTCGGCGGCGACCACCCGTCCACCCTGCAGCACCGTCGCGCTCATGCGCGGGCTCCTTCCGTTCCGTTGCGGTCTTGGAGGAAGCGGCCGGCGTCGGCGAGCACGTCGCCGACGCGGGCCGCGAGGTCATCGATCACCGCGTGGTCGCTGATCAGCGGCGGCGCGAGGTGCAGGACCGCGTCGCCGCGGTCGTCGGGCCGGGCGATCACGCCGGCCTCCAGCAGCCGCCCCGGGAGGAAGCCGCGCAGCAGCGCCTCACGCGCGTCCGCATCCAGCCGCGTCCCCTCGTCGTCGGCCACGAGCTCGATCGCCCAGAAGAACCCGGCACCGCGGACGTCGCCGACGATCGGCAGCGCCCGCAGCTCCTCGAGGCGCCGCTGGAGATGGGGCTCCGTCTCACGCACGTGCGCCAGGATCCCCTCGCGCTCGAAGATCTCGAGGTTGCGCAGCGCGATCGCCGCGCACAGCGGGTGGCCGGCAAACGTGATCCCGTGCAGCAGCGTGCGGCCCTCGTCGTACAGCGGGGCGGCGACCCGGTCGGAGACCATCACCGCGCCCATCGGGGCGTAGGCCGAGGTCAGGCCCTTCGCGGTGGTGGCGAGGTCCGGCACGACCCCGTAGCGCTCGGCCCCGAGCCACTCGCCGAGCCGCCCGAAGCCGCAGATCACCTCGTCGGAGACGAGCAGGATCCCGTGGCGGTCGGCCAGCTCGCGCAGGCCCGGCCAGTAGCCGGCGGGCGGCGGCAGGCAGCCGCCGGCGTTCTGCACCGGCTCGACGACGATCATCGCCACCGTGTCGGGGCCCTCGTCGAGGATCGTCTGCTCGAGCTCGCCCAGCAGCCGCCGGCAGAACGCGTCCTCGTCGGCGCCGTCGGGCGCGCGGTAGGCGTTCGTGTTCGCGACGTGGGTGACCGGGATCGCCGGCGGCCCGAACGGCTCCTTGATGCGCGGCACGCCGGTGAGCGCCAGCGCCCCGAGCGTGACGCCGTGGTAGGCGACGTCGCGCGCGATCGCCTTCGTGCGCTGCGGCTCGCCGTTCGCGATGTGGTACTGGCGGACGAGCTTCCAGGCGGACTCGACCGACTCCGACCCGCCGCCGGTGAAGAAGACGTGGTCGAGGTCGCCGGGCATCAGCTCGGCGAGCCGGGCCGAGAGCTCGATCGCGGCCGGATGGGCGGCGCCCCACACCGTCGAGAAGGCGAGCTGCTGCAGCTGGGCGCCGGCGACCTGCGCCATCTCCTCGCCGTAGGAGTAGCCGAGCTGGGCGCAGAACAGGCTCGACAACCCGTCGATGTAGCGGGTGCCGCCGGTGTCGAAGACATAGGGCCCCTCGCCGCGCTCGAGCACGAGGAGCGGATCCGGGGCGCCGTTGCGGGCGAAATGCAGGAGCAGGTGGTCGCGGGCCTGGAGCTCCATGGGCCCATCTGAGAGGAGCATTGCCCCATCATCCCGCCGGCGGGGGTGTCCCGCCAGGGTCCAGTCCGCTTCCGTCAACGTCTGCCGGTCAGCGCGGGTACGAGCTCCTCCGGCTCGCGCGGCGTTCGCGTCGCGGCGCCGCGCGCGCTCCGTACGGCGTCGAGCGTGAAGATCGCCAGCGCGAGCCAGACGAGCGCGAAGCCGGCGAGGCGGGGGGCCGGCATCGGCTCGTGGCGGACGAGCACGCCGATCAGGAACTGCATCACGGGCGCCAGGTACTGCAGCAGGCCGATCGTCGAGAGCGGCACCCGGATCGCCGCCGCGCCGAACAGCATCAGCGGCAGCGCGGTGACGACGCCGCCCGCGGCCAGCAGCGCGGTGTGCCCGCCGCCCTGGCTGGTGAACGTGCCGTGGCCGTCGGCGCCGATCACCAGCAGGTAGCCGACCGCGGGCACCAGCAGGAACGCGGTCTCCACGAACAGCGACTGCGTGCCGTCCAGGCCGACGCGCTTCTTGACCAGCCCGTAGACCGAGAACGACGCCGCGAGCGTGAGCGCGATCCACGGCGGGTGCCCGTAGTCCGCCGCCAGCACGACGACGGCGACCGCCCCGATCGCGAGGCCGGCGCGCTGGCGCGGGCGCAGCTGCTCGCCGAGCACGCCGACCGCGAGCGCCACCGTGACCAGCGGGGTGATGAAGTAGCCCAGCGAGGTCTCCACCACGTGGTGGCTGTTGACGCCGTAGATGAACGTGCCCCAGTTGACCGTGATGAGCACGGAGGCGAGCGCGAGCAGGCCGAGCCGCCGGCGGTCCAGCGTGCGCAGCCAGGCGAACCCGATCCCGGTCGCCGCCAGCACCAGCACCAGGAACGCCAGCGACCAGGCGATCCGGTGGGCGAGGATCTCGGCCGCGCCGGCCGGCTCGAGCAGCGGCCAGTAGAGCGGGAAGACGCCCCACAGCAGGTACGCCCCGACGCCGGCGATGAAGCCTGCGCGCTCGCGGGTCACGCGAGCCGGCCCAGCACGTCGCGCAGCGCGGCGGCGGCCAGCTCCGCCTCGGCATCCGTCAGCGTCCGCGGGTCCAGCAGCAGCCGGCCGTCCTCGATCCGGGCGATCACCGGCGGGTCGCCGGCGCGCAGTCGTGCCGCGAGCTCGTCGGGTGCGACGCCGGCGCCGACCGCCACCGCCGGGCCCGGCAGCTCGAGGAGCGGCAGCGTGCCCCCGCCGACCTTGGCCGCCGACGCCACGATCTCGCCGCCGGTCGCCGCCGCCAGCCGCTCGGCCCGCGGGCCCGGATCGTCGTCGAGCATCCGCAGCACCGGGATCTCGCGACGGGCGAGCTCCGGGTCGCGATACAGGCGCAGGGTCGCCTCGAGCGCGGCCAGGCTCAGCTTGTCGATCCGCAGCGCCCGCGCCAGCGGGTGCCGGCGCGCCGCGGCGACCGCGGCGCGCGTCCCCACCAAGAGGCCGGCCTGCGGGCCGCCGAGCAGCTTGTCGCCCGAGAACGCGGTCAGCGCCACGCCGGCCGCGACGGACCGGCGCACGGGCGGCTCGTCGTGCAGCACGCCGAGCGCGCCGGAGCCGACGTCGTCGATCACGGGCACGCCGAGCGCGCACAGCGCCTCGACCTCCACCGCCTCGACGAACCCGAGCTGGCGGAAGTTCGACGGGTGCGCGCGCAGGATCGCGCCGGTGCGCGGGCTCAGCGCCGCCTCGTAGTCGGCGATCCGCGTCCGGTTGGTGGTCCCGACCTCGACCAGCGTCGCGCCGGCCTGCGCCACCACCTCGGGGATCCGGAAGCCGCCGCCAATCTCCACCAGCTGCCCGCGCGAGACCACGATCTCGCCCCCGTGCGCCGCGGCCGCCAGCAGCACCGCGCCGGCGCCGTTGTTGACCGCGAGCGCGGCCTCGGCTCCGGTGAGCTCGCGCAGCAGGCCCGCGACATGGTCATGGCGGGAGCCGCGGCCACCGCCGTCGAGGTCGAGCTCGAGGTTCGCGTAGCCCTCGGCCGCGCGCGCCACCGCGTCCCGCGCGGCGGCCGCGAGCGGCGCCCGCCCGAGGTTGGTGTGCAGCAGCACGCCGGTCGCATTCAGCACGCGCCGCAGCGACGGCCGCTGCGCGCGGTCCAGCCACACGCGCGCCCGCGCTTCGAGATCGGCCGCGGGCTCGGCGCCGTCGCGCAGCGCCGCCCGCTGCTCGGCGATCACCGCCCGCGCGGCCGCGACCGCCAGCCGGTGGGGCGCCTCCAGGCGTCCGGCCAGGGCGTCCACGGACGGCAGCGAGCGCAGGTCGGTCACCCAGGCGAGGGTACCCTCCGGGCATGGCCATCGAAGAGCACGAGGGGTCCGACCTCTCCGTCGCGCCGATCGTCGGGCCCGACGACCCCCGGCGCTTCACCGACTCCGGGATCGAGATCGAGCCGCTGTACACCGAGGCCGACCTGCCCGAGGACCTCGAGGCGCGGCTCGGCCGGCCCGGTGAGCATCCCTTCACCCGCGGCGTGCACCGCGAGATGTACCGCAAGCAGCTCTGGACGATGCGCCAGTACGCGGGCTACGCGTCCGCCAAGGAGTCCAACGAGCGCTACAAGTACCTGCTCAAGCACGGCTCCACCGGCCTGTCGATGGCCTTCGACCTGCCGACGCAGCTGGGCCTGGACTCCGACGACCCGCGGTCGCTCGGCGAGGTCGGCCGCACCGGCGTCGCGATCGACACGATCGACGACATGCGGACCGCGTTCGACGGCATCCCGCTCGACGAGGTCTCGACCTCGATGACGATCAACGCGCCGGCCGCCGTGTTGCTGCTGCTCTACGACATCGTCGCCGAGGAGCAGGGCGTGCCGAGCGAGAAGCTGCGCGGCACGGTCCAGAACGACATCCTCAAGGAGTACATCGCGCGCGGGAACTTCATCTACCCGCCCAAGCCGTCGATGCGGCTGACGACCGACCTCTTCGCGTACTGCAAGGAGCACGTGCCGAAGTGGAACACGGTCTCGATCTCGGGCTACCACTTCCGCGAGAAGGGGTGCTCGGCGGTCCAGGAGGTCGCGTTCACGCTGGCCAACGGCATGGCCTACGTGCAGGCGGCGGTCGACGCCGGCCTGAAGGTCGACGACTTCGCGCCGCGGCTGGCGTTCTTCTTCAACGGCCACAACAACGTCTTCCAGGAGGTGGCGAAGTTCCGCGCCGCCCGGCACATGTGGGCGCGCTTCATGAAGGAGCGCTTCGGGGCGCAGGACCCGAAGTCGCAGATGATCCGCTTCCACACCCAGACCGGCGGCGTGACCCTGACCGCCCAGCAGCCGGTCAACAACATCGTGCGCGTGGCCCTGCAGGCGTTCGCCGCGGTCTGCGGCGGCACGCAGTCCCTGCACACCAACGGCTACGACGAGGCGCTCGCGCTGCCGTCGGAGCGCGCGGCCAAGATCGCACTGCGCACGCAGCAGATCGTCGCCCACGAGTCGGGCGCCACCGAGACCGTCGACCCGTTCGCCGGCTCGTACTTCGTCGAGGCGCTGACGGCGGAGATCGAGGACCGCGCCGGCAAGTTGATCGAGAAGATCGACGGGCTGGGCGGCTCGGTCAACGCGATCCGCTTCATGATCGACGAGATCGACGAGTCGGCCTGGGGCTACTCGGAGCGCTACCGCACCCGCCAGGACATCGTGGTCGGCGTGAACAAGTACGAGGAGGACGACATCGAGGTCGAGGAGACCCTGCGCGTCGACCCGGAGTCCGAGAAGGCACAGGTCGAGCGCCTGAAGGCATTCAAGTCCAACCGCGACCAGGCCGCCGTCGACGACCGCCTGAACGAGCTGCGCCAGGCGGCCGAGGGGTCGGACAACCTGCTGCCCCAGATCCGCCGCGCGCTCAAGGACAACGCCTCGATGGGCGAGGTGTGCGCAGCGATGCGCGACGTCTTCGGCGCCTACCAGCCGGAGGGCTGAGCGGACCGCGGCGACGGCGCGTGTGAGTCTGGCACGCATCGTTGACATCCGGTTGGGCGGCATGCGAGGGTGCCGTCTCACCGAGACGAGGAGCACGGGGCATGGACGCCGCGAGACGGGCCTGGACGCATCGCAGACGCAGGGTCGCCTTCCTGTTCGCCGCCGTGGCGGCGGTCGTCGTCGTGGTGGCCGCGCCGGCACTCGGGGCGTTCACCTTCCTGCGCACGTTCGGCGACACGGGCAGCGGGCCCGGGTCGATCTCGCCGCACGCGGCCGGCATCGCCGTCGCCGCCGGCGGGCGGGTCTACGTGGCCGACCGGATGGACTCGCGCGTCGAGGCGTTCACCAACGCCGGCGCGCCGGACGGCGGCTGGGCCGCCGCCGCGCCGGCCGGCGTGGCGGTCGCACCCGACGGCACCATCGTCGTGTCCGGCCTGCACGGCGTGCGGCGCTACGGCACCGACGGCACGCGGCTGGCCACCCTGTCCACCGACCCGGACCTCACCGGCGTCGCGGTCGCCGCGGACGGCACCGTGTACGCCGCTGATCCCGAGCACGGGCGCGTGCTCGCACTCGGGAGCGGCACGGTGCTCGGTGGTATGGCCTCCCCGGGCGCCGTCGCCGTCGCGCCCGACGGGACGATCTTCGTGGCCGACGGCGGCGCCGGCGTGGTGCGGGCGTTCGGCCCGGACGGCACCGCGCTGCGGTCGTGGCCGGCCGACGATCCGCGCGCGATCGCGGTCACCCCGGCCGGCACCGTGCTCGTGGTCGACACCGGCGGCTCACGCGTCCAGGCATTCGACGAGCTCGGTGCGCCGCAGGGCTCGTTCGGGAGCGGCCTGAACGTGCCGTACGGGGTCGCCGCCGACTGCCGCGGCGCCGCCTACGTGGTCGACAACTCGAGCAAGCGCGTCGCGGTCTACGGCGACCCGGGCGACCCGCCGCCGTGCGCCGTCGCGCCGCCCACCCCGACCCCGACGGTCACCCCGGCGCCGACGGTCGCGGTCCTCGGCGCGGTCGCCACGGACGAGGAGCCGATCCTCGGCGTCCGCGGCCGGGTGACCGCGGTGTCCGGCACGGTGCTCGTGGCCCGCAAGGGCGGCGGCTACAAGAAGCTCGCCGGGTCCACCCTGCTGCCCGTCGGCTCCGCCGTCGACGCCACCGCCGGTCACGTGAAGCTCGACTTCGAGGCGGCCGCCGGGGACCGCCCGGTCTACGGCCGCTACATGTCGGGCGAGTTCTACGACGGCTCGTTCACGATCAGCCAGGGCCCGAGCGACTCGCTCGTCGATCTCAAGCTGCTCGACGAGGGCTCGCCCGCGACCGGGCGCACCGCGACCGCGAGCGCCAAGAAGGGCCTCAAGGTCTGGGGCAAGGCGAAGGGGCGCTTCCGGACGGCGGGCCGCAACGGCGCCGCCACCGTGCGCGGCACCCGGTGGCTGACCGAGGAGCAGGCGGGCGGCACCTACTTCGAGGTCGCGGAGGGCGTCGTCGCGGTCAAGGACTTCCGCACCGGCAAGACCCGGTTGCTCCACGCGGGTGACTCGTACCTGGCGACGCCCACCTGCATCAGCCGGCGCGCGTTCCGGATCCGCCTGCGGGTTCCGCCCGGTGCGAGCGTGCGCTCGGCGGTCGTGCTGGTGGCGGGCAAGCCCGTGGTGGTGCGGATCGGCAAGCGCGTCACCGCCCCGATCGACCTGCGCGGCGTGCCCGCGGGCAAGGTCAGGGTGACGATCCGGATCCGGACCTCCGACGGCCGGACCGTGAGCGGCAAGCGCGTCTACCAGACCTGCTCGGACAAGCAGCCGGGCAGCGTGCCGGCAGTGTGAGGCGCCACCGCCGGCTTCCCCTGCTGGCCCTGATCGCGGTGCTCGCGGCCGGTGTCGCGCTGGCCGCCGACGCCACGCACGCGCTGCGCCGGATCGAGCTCGAGAGCGTCGACCTGCGCTTCACCGTTCGCGGCGACCGGCCGTCGCCGCGCGACGTCGTGGTGGTCGGGGTCGACGACGCGTCGCTGGACCGCCTCAACGCCCAATGGCCGTTCCTGCGCGGCATGCACGCGCGGGTGATGGACCGGCTGCGCCGCGACGGCGCGAAGGTGATCGGCTACGACGTCCAGTTCACCGAGCCGTCGCTGCCGCGCTATGCCGAGGAGGACTCGAAGCTGATCGGGGCGGTCAACCGGTCCGGCCCGCGGCTGGTGCTCGCGACCACCGAGGTCGACAAGAGCGGCAACACGAAGGTGCTCGGCGACGGCCGCGCGGTCGAGCAGGCGACCGGCGCGCGGATCGGCAACGCCGTGATGCCCGCCGACCCGAACGCGGTCCGGCGCCGCGTCCCGTTCGCCTACCAGGGCCTGAAGTCGTTCGCCGTGCAGATGGTCGAGCAGGGCACGCACCGCCCCGTCGCGCGGGCGCCGTTCGGCTCCCGGGGAGCCTGGATCGACTTCCACGGTCCGGGCGGGACCGTCCGCGAGGTCCCGTTCTGGCGCCTCGCGGACCGGCGCGCGCACTTCCGCCCCGGCACGTTCCGCGGCAAGTACGTGGTCGTCGGCGCCGTGGCGGCGTCGCTGCAGGACGTCGCGCCGACCTCGACCTCGGGCTCCCAGCTCGAGTCGGGCCCCGAGGCGCAGGCCGAGGCGGTCGCGACGATCCTCGCCGGCTTCCCGCTGCGCGACGCGCCCGGCTGGTGGACCGTGCTGCTCGTGCTCGCCTTCGCGTGCGCGCCCGGGCTCGTGAGCCTGCGGCTGAGCGCCGGCCGGGCGTTCCTCGTCGCGCTGACGCTGGCGCTCGCGTTCGCCGGGCTCGCCCAGCTGCTGTTCGAGGGCGGGCGGATCGTGGGCGTGACCGGACCGCTGACCGCGCTCGCGCTCGCGTCGTTCGGGACGCTCACCGTGACCGCGATCCTCGAGGCGTTCGAGCGCCAGCGGGTGCGCGACGCGTTCGGGCGCTTCGTCCCGACCGCGGTCGTCGACGAGGTGGTCGATCGCACGTCCGGCGACCTGCGCCTGGGCGGCGTGAGCCGCGAGTGCACGGTGCTGTTCTCGGACCTGCGCGGGTTCACGAGCTTCTCGGAGTCGCGGCCGCCGGACCAGGTGATCGACGTCCTCAACGGCTATCTGAGCGAGATGAGCGACGCGATCCTGGACAACGGCGGCACGCTGATCTCGTACATGGGCGACGGCATCTACGCGCTGTTCGGGGCGCCGCTGGACCAGCCCGACCACCGCGACCGGGCGCTCGCCACGGGCCGGTCGATGCTCGAGCGCCTCGAGCGCTTCAACGCCTGGATGCACGAGCAGGAGCTCGGCGACGGGTTCCGGATGGGCGTCGGGATCAACACCGGCGTCGTCATGTGCGGCAACGTCGGCTCGGCGCGCCGGCTCGAGTACACGGCGATCGGCGACACGGTCAACACCGCGTCGCGCATCGAGGGGCTGACCAAGGGGACGCCCCACCAGCTGCTGATGGCCGACTCGACGTACGCCGGGCTGCGCGACCGGCCGGACGATCTCGTCTTCGTCGACGACATGGCCATCCGTGGCCGCCAGCGGCGGGTCAAGATGTGGGGGCTGGCCGAGGCGGCCGGCGCGCCGGCGCCGGCGGTCGAGTTCACGCTGAGGGCCGCAACAGGTCCCGCGCGCGATCGGCAATGACCCGCGGGTGGGTGTCCGGCAGCGAGTGGCCGGCGCCGCGCACCCACTCGACCGCATGCCCGCCCGGCATCGGCGCGCCGACGAGTGACAGCGGGAAGCACGGGTCGCGGTCGCCGCACAGGTAGGCGAGCGGGACCGTGATCGCGGGCGGCGGGGTGCCGGTCGCCATGCTGGTCAGCAGGCGCCAGTAGGCGCGGTACAGCCCCTGGCTGAGCGGCTTGCGGACGCGCTCGAGGTAGACCTCGGCCTCGTGCGGCGGCAGCGGCCCCAGCACGTGCGCGGCCGAGCGCCGCAGGCCGATCCCGGTCGCGTTGAGCAGCGTGTACCAGGCGCGCCAGGTGCCGGCGACCGCGCCCGGCGTCGGCTTCGCCCACGGGTGCGGGGTGCTGGCCGCGAGCAGGGCGCTCACCCGGTCCGGGTGCCGGGCGGCGAGCCCGAGCCCGACCCAGCAGCCCCAGTCGTGGCCGATCACCGGCGCGCGGTCGATCCCGTAGGCGTCGAGCAGGGCGAGCGCGTCCTGCTCGAGCGCCTCCGGCGTGTGGACGCCGTCGGGCGCGTCGTCGCTCCAGCCCGCGCCGCGCCAGTCGGGCATCAGCACGTGATGGTCGGCCGCCAGCAGCGGGGCGACGTGGCGCCAGCACCACCAATGCTGCGGCCAGCCGTGCAGCAGCAGGACGGGCGGCGCGGCCGGGTCGCCGGCCTCGGCGACGTGCAGCCGGACCCCGCGGATCTCGCGGTGGCCGTGCCGGACGCCTGCGACGTCGGGGATCATGCGGCGCGCGGCTCGACGCCGGGCAGCTCGATCTCGGCCGTCTCGGCGGCGAGCTCGAAGTCGCCGCGGGCGCCGCCGAGGTCGACCCACCGCTCGGCCGCGCCGGTGCCGATCGCGTCCAGCTCGTCGTCGGTGTGCAGGGGGTCGTGGTGGAAGCCGGCCAGCCGGCGGGCGCCGGCCCGGCGGGCGAACGTCAGCGCGTCCGTCATCGACGAGTGCCCCCAGCCGAGGTGGTGCGGGTACTCCGCGTCGGTGTACTGGGCGTCGTGCAGCAGCAGGTCGGCGCCGCGGGCCAGGTCGAGCCCGGAGATCCACTCGTCCTCGAGCGCGTCGAGCGGCGTACCGAGCCCCGGCTCGTGGTCGGGGATGTAGACGATCGACTGGTCGCCCTCGGTGATGCGGTAGCCGAGCGTCGGCCCGCGGTGCGTGACCGACGCGGCGCGGATCGTCGCCGGGCCGATCTTCCACTCCGTCGGGTCCGCCTCGCGGAAGCTCATGTGGCACGGGAGCTCGCGGATCTCGATCGGCGTCAGCGGCGCCGAGATGTAGCGGGCGAGCCGCTCGCGCAGCGGCACGTCGCCGTCGGTCGGCGCGGACGGACCGTAGATCACGACCTCCGACTCGGGGCGGAACATCGGCGCGAAGAACATCAGCCCCTGGATGTGGTCCAGATGCAGATGCGTGAGCAGGATGTGCACCGGCCGGTCGCTGGGCGGCAGGCCGAGGCCGAGCGGGCGGATGCCGGTCCCGGCGTCGAGGACGAGGTCGGTGCCGTCGGACAGCGTGACCTGCACGCACGAGGTGTTGCCGCCGTAGCGCATCGTCTCCGGCCCGGGGGCGGGGACGCTGCCGCGGGCGCCCCACACCTGCAGCCTCATGCCGCGTCCTCGGCCGGCCAGAACACGACCAGCGCGCCGCGGTAGCCGCCGGCGCCCATGATCGGCAGGCCGCTGGCCTCGACGAGGTGCTCGCCGCCCTCGGCCGAGCGGAGGGGGAACATCGCGTGGGCCGGCCGGTTGCGCATCAGCGGGCCGGTGAGCGGGAGGTCCGTCCAACGGATCGGCTCCCCGTCCTCGCCGAGCGGGCCGAACAGCCGCGTCCACTCGTCGGCGGGAAGCGGTCCGCAGTCCTCGAAGCGGCGGCCCAGGACCCGCCCGGCGGCGTCGTTGAAGAACGCGATCTCGCCCCGCTGGTCGATCAGGAACGCGGGCGTCGAGAGGCTCGCCAGCAGGTTGCGGGCGAGGATCAGCTCGAGCGGCCGCGGGCTCGCCTCCATCGACGGCGCAACGTACCAGTGCGCACGAGCGCCGGCGTGCGATCGGTCACACGAGGCTGGGCGGGTTCATGCAGCGGGAGGGACGCGGCGGCGCCGGCGCGAAGCATCGGGCGATGCTCGAAGCGAAGCGCACCCTCGTCAAGTCCGGCCCCGAGCTGTGGGCCGAGGTGTCCGACCCCGGCGCACTGGCCCGCCATCTGACCCCGTTCGGGTCGGTGCGGATCGTGCGCACGGACCCCGAGACGCTGGTGGCCTGGGAGGGCGAGAAAGCGGCCGGCGAGGTGGCGCTCGAGGAGTCCGGGTTCGGCACGCGGGTGGTGATGACCGCGGCCATCGTCGGAGCGGCGCCGCCCGCGCCGCCCGAGCCCGAGCCCGTCACGGCCGCGCCGCAGCCCGAGCGGCCGGGATTCTGGGCGCGCGTGTTCCGGCGCCGCAAGCCGGCCCCGCAGCCCGAGCCGGTCGCCGACGTCGCGCCGCCCCAGCCCGAGCCGGCGCCCCCGGCGGCCGCGGCGACGCCGGCGATGTCCGACGACGCCGCGATGCTCGTCCTCACCGACACGCTCGACGCGCTCGGCAAGGCCCACCACCGGCCGTTCTCACGCGCGTAGCCTGACCGCGAGTCGGGTGCATTTGCGGCCAGCGACGCTTGCCGGGGCGACCTGCATGGCGTAGCGTCCGGTCAGTCACAACGCGCTGCGCTGGAGTACAAGCGCAAGATCCCGATGGAGGGCGGAGGAGGCATCGAGCCTTCGTGACGGAGAGCGAGGCGCATGTCCTCGTGGTGGCCTACCGCACGGCGGCGACGCCGCGGCTGGTCGCCGAGGTGCGCCGACGGGCAGAGCAGGGTCGATGCCGGATGTCGCTGCTCGTGCCGCGGCCCTACTGGGACCCGGACACCGAGGAGGCGGAGCTGGTCGTCGAGCTTGCCGTGCCGCTGCTCGAGGAGGCAGCCGGCGGACGGGTCGAAGCGCACATCGGGCAGACGGATCCGGTCGAGGCGGTCCGCAGCCTGCTGGCCGCCGTCGAGGTCGACGAGATCATCGTCTCGACGCTTCCCGAGCGCGTCTCGCACTGGCTGCACCGCGACGTCCCGTCCCGCCTCGAGGCGCTCGGGCTCCCGGTGACGGTGGTCACCGC
>JAXDHL010000189.1:0-6817 GCA_034664525.1 Solirubrobacteraceae bacterium | reverse complement strand
GAGGTGCAGTCGCGGTGGCTGGACCGTGACCGGGCGGGCGCGATGGCCGCGCTGCCGGGCGAGCTGATCCACGCGATGGCGCTGGCCTGCACGCCGGGCCAGCTCGGGGGCCGGCTGGCCGCGTTCGAGGCAGCCGGTGTGAACACCCTGGTCGCGGTCCCCTGCGGGCCGGACCGCGAGGCGGTCGTGCGCGCGCTGGCCGCCGCGACCGCCGGGTCGGCGGCATGAGCGCGATCCCCGAAGGGATCCCCGGCAGCGTCCTGCACGGGCCGTACCCGGTCGGCCACTACGCGGCGGCGCTGCGGACCCGGCTGCGCGACTTCGCCCGCGTGCAGGTCTTCGGAGAGGTCGTCGGCTTCAAGGCCGGGCGCGCGAAGGTGTGGTTCGAGCTTCGCGACGGCTCCGGCGCGCTGCCATGCTCGATGTGGCGCCAGGACTGGGACGCGCTCGGGCTGGAGCCGCTGGGCGACGGCGTCCAGGTCGTGGTCGCCGGCGGCTGCGACTTCTACCCCGGGTCGCGTACCTCCTCGCCCGCCTTCTCCTTCGACGTCTCCGACGTGCGGATCGCCGGCGAGGGCGACCTGCTGGCCCAGCTCGCGCAGCTGCGGCGGCGGCTCGCGGCCGAGGGGCTGTTCGAGCCGCAGAAGCGCCTGCCGCGGCCGCCCTTGCCGCGCACGATCGGGGTCGTGACCGGCGAGAACGGCAAGGCGCGCGACGACGTGCTGGCCGGGCTGCGCCGGCGCGGCTGGGCCGGCCGGATCGTGTGGGCGTTCGCCCCCGTGCAGGACCGCCACGCCGCCGGCGCGATCACCCGCGCGCTGCAGGACCTCGCGGCGCAGTCCGAGATCGAGGTCGTGATCGTCGCCCGCGGCGGCGGCTCGCTGATGGACCTGTTCGCGTTCTGCGACGAGACGCTGTGCCGCACGGTGTCGCTGCTGCGGGTCCCGGTGATCGCCTCGGTCGGCCATCACACCGACCGGACGCTGATCGACGACGTCGCGGCGATCTCCTGCTCGACGCCGACCCACGCCGCCGAGGCCGCCGTGCCCGTCCACTGTGACGAGGCCCGCGACCGCCTGCACGCGCTCGGCGCGCGGCTGGAGGCGCAGGGGCGCCGGGCGGTGCTCGACCGCGCACGCTCGCTGGCGGCGATGGCGCGCGCGCCCGCGGCGCACGTGGAGCGCCACCGGCTGCGCCTGCACCAGCAGCTGCGCGAGATCCGCGCCGCGGCCACGCGCGGCCTTGCCGCCCGCGACACCGCCACGCGGGCGAACGCCGAGGCGCTGCGGCGCCGGGCCGTCCGTCCGCGCGCCGACCCGCTCGAGGCCTTCCGGCTTGCGCTCGCCGCCCACGAGCCGCAGCGCACGCTCGAGCGCGGCTACGCGCTCGTCGAGGGCCCCGACGGCGCGCCGGTCACCTCCGCCGAGGCGGCGCGTAGCCTTGACCGCATGACCGTCCGCCTCCACGACGGCGCCGTCGACGTCCGGCGCTCGCCATGACGGAGACCGTCGCCCAGACCTACGAGACCGCGTGCACGCGCATCGAGGCGATCATCCGGCGGCTGGACTCCGGCGACGCCGGGCTGCGCGAGACGCTCGACCTGTGCCGCGAGGGACGCGAGCTGGTGGAGTTCTGCGCCGCCGAGCTGGAGGCCGTCGGCGCCGGGCTCGAGGAGCTGCGGCTCGACGAGCTGGTGGGCCGGCTCGCCGCCGGCCGCGCCGCTTAGCCGTCGGCTTCGGGCTGCTGCTCCTCGAAGAGCTTCTTGAGCTCGTCGAGGCCGCGGATCTTCGCGCCCGAGTAGGTCCCCTGCGTGTGGTCGCCCTGGTTGGACTGCTCGCGGGCGCGGCGGCGGCGCTCGTCGCGTGAGCGCATGTCGTCGTCGCGCTGGCGGCGGCGCGCGTTGCGGGCCTCGCGCTCGAGCAGGTCGCGCTTGGGCAGGATCACCTCGGCGGCGATCTCGACGTCGAGCGAGGCGATGATCTCGGCCGCCAGCGCCTGGCCCAGGGCCTCCGAGACGGCGTCGTCGGAGTCGGGCCGGCGGCGCGCCCGGCGGGCCGTGTGGACCGCGCGCGCGAGCGACTTGCCCGCGAACGCGGACACGGGACGGCGGGCGCCCTTGCGGTACTCGCGGACGCCGTCGACGGTCTCGTCGCGGACATCGTTGGGCAGCAGCCGGAACAGCTCCTTGAGATCCTCGACCTCGATGCCCTCACCGGCCACGCCGGCGGCGGCGCGCAGCTCGGGCCAGGGCAGCGGCTCGCGCGGGCGCGGCGCGCGCTTGGCCGGCGGGCGCTGCGGGCGCGCCTTCGCCGCCGGCTTCTCGGCGGGCGTCTCGGCCGGCGTGTCAGCGGGGTGCTCACCCGTGGGTGCGGCGGCCTCGGGCTCGGCGGTGGCGGCCGGTGTCACGGCGGGCGCGTCGAGCGGCGCGGCCGGCGGATCGGCGGGCGGCTCCGCGGCGACGGGCGCCGCCTCGGGCGCGGCGGTCGCAGCCGGCGTCTCCGCGGCCGCGGGCACGTCGGAGCCCTCCGCGGCGGGGCCGGCCGCCTCCGGCGGCGCCGGCTCGGCGGCGGTCACGGCTTCTGCCTCGACGGGCGCGCCCTCGGACCGCTCGGCCTCGGGCGCCGTCGCCTCCGGGGGCTGCCCGTTGGGACGCTCCTCGGGGCTCGTGGGCGGTTCCGGCGGCTGTTCAGTGGTCCGTTCGTCGAGCATTCACCCCCTAGTGTGCCCGACTCGGGCGGCAGGACACCCTCTCGTCGGCGCAGACGGACGATCATTGGGTGGCGACCGACCCCCTGACATGGTCCTCCATCACACCGACAGCGGCGTCATCTGCATCGGCCAGACGGCCCACGCGTGGGTCTCCGGACAGCTCGCCCGGCACTGGGGCAACGCGCAGTTCGCCCGCCCCGAGCCGTTCGGCGACGTCTGCCTCGGCGCCGAGCAGCACGACGTCGGGATGGCCGAGTGGGACCTTCGCCCCGAGCTCGACCCCGCCACCGGTTTCCCGCGCAGCTTCATGGCGATGCCGCTGGAGACCCACCTCGAGCTCTGGTCGCGCGCCCCGGGGAAGGTCCTCACCCAGTCGCCGTACGCCGCGCTGCTCGTCTCCATGCACGGCCGCGCGCTCTACCAGGGGCGCCCGGGCGACCCGGCCCGCCGCTTCGTCGCCGAGCAGACCGCCGTGCAGGAGGCGCTGATGGAGAACCTGGGCGAGCCGCGCGAGCGCGCGCAGCACAACCAGTCGCTCGTGTCGGCACTCGACTTCCTGAGCCTCGCGCCGCTGATGGGTTGGGCGCCGGACGGCATCGGCGCTCCGGTCCGCCCTGGCGCCCCGCACACCACGCTCGACGTGCAGCCGGCCGGAGCGCTCGCGGTCACGGTCGACCCGTGGCCGTTCGACGCCGAGAGGCTCGCGCTCGGGTATCCGGGACGCCGGCTCGACGCCCCGGCCGACAGCCAGGAGGCGCTCGACGACGCCCTCCGGAACGCTGCATGGACGACGGTCACCGCCCACTGGCACCGGCCGTGACGGCGCGCGCGGAGGGCACACACGTCATCATGCCCGCCGTGAGCACGCAACTGACTGACGAGTCAATCGAGAACGGGGAGAAGTCGGTGAACGAGCGCGTAGCCGTCGCGGGCAGCGGGGCGATCGCCTGCGGCCTCGCCGCGGTCGCCGCCGCCCGGCTCGGCGGCGCCACGCTGATCGCGCGGTCGCCCGCGTCGGCCGAGCGGGCACGCGCGCAGACGGACAAGCTCCTGTCGCGGATGGAGGCCGGCCACGCGTCGGTCACGGTGCACGACAGCCGCGAGGCCGTAGCCGACGCGACGATCGTCATCGAGGCGATAGCCGAGAGCTTCGAGCACAAGGCCGCGCTGCTCGCCGACCTGCACGAGCACGCCGGCCAGCAGGCGATCCTCGGTACCACGACGTCCTCCCTGTCGGTGCAGGAACTGGGCGCGGCGAGCGGGCGCCCGGAGCGCTTCGTCGGCCTGCACGTCTTCAACCCCGTCCCGCGCATGGACCTGGTCGAGGTCGCCTACACGAGTTCGGCCATGGACGTCGTGCGCAGCCGCGTCAAGGAGCTCGTCGACGCGCTGGGCAAGACCTACGTCGAGGTGCCGGACACGCCGGGCTTCGTCGTCAACCGGCTGCTGTTCCCGATGCTGTTCGACGCCGTGCGCCTGCTCGTGGAATCCGAGGGCGCGCTCGGCCCCGCCGAGATCGACCAGTGCATGAAGCTGGGCGCCGGGCACCCGATGGGCCCGCTTGCGCTGCTGGACTTCGTCGGCCTCGACGTCTCGATCGCGATCGGCGAGCAGATCGGCGCCGACATCCCGGAGCGGCTGCGGACGATGGCGAAGGACGGCGCGCTGGGCAAGAAGGCCGGGCGCGGCTTCTTCGACTACACCTGAGGAAGCTTCATCAGGCCTTTAGGGCCAAGGGGAAGACTTCCGCTTGCGACGAACCCTCATCGCAACCCTCCTCCAGAGAAGTTTCGCGGCCGGCTCGCTCCCCTGAGCCGGCCGCGAACGTTTCTCGGGACTGATCCTCCCCAGGATCTCCCTCTCTCCTCCGTCAACCGCCGCTAGCGCCGCGGTTCCCGGTGAGCACGACGCAACGTAGCGCGTCGCAGCGCCTTGTGCAAATCGGTGCAAAGGTTGCGATTCGCTACGACAAGACGGGGTCCGCCGACCGCGCCGTGTCGCGCAGCTCGTCGAAGGCCAAATCGACGTGGTCCGCGAGCCCGTCGGCGTCCGGGAACGCCTTGGCGTCCGCGTACAGGCCGAGGCACGCGGTGTCGCGTACGGTCGTCATCCCGACCGCCAGCCCGTGCCCGTCCGCGAGCGGGACGACCGGCCACACCGCCTCCAGCCGGCAGCCGCGCAGATAGACCGGCGGCCGCGGGCCGGGGATGTTGGAGACCGTGAGGTTGAACATCCGCGGGTGCGAGACCAGCGACGAGAACAGCCGCTGCACGGTGCGCGGCGCGTAGCCGAGCGCGTGCAGCGCCGCGTCGGCGTCGCCGGGTGCGCCGCGCCGCTTGGCGACCGCCGTCTGGCGGTGGCAGAGCATCAGCCGCACCACCGGGTCGGGCTCGTCGACCGGCAGGCGGACGAAGATGAACGAGATCCGGTTTCCGAGCGCCTCGCCGTCGGCGCGCACGCTCACGGGCACCATCGCCTTCAGGCTCGCCGGGTCCTCGCCGCGCTCGAGCAGGAACGACCGCAGACCGCCGGCGACCGCTGCCAGCAGCACGTCGTTGACGGTCGTGCCCGAGTAGCGCGTCCGCACCTCGCGCAGGTCGGCGAGCCGGCGCGTCAGCCGTGCGAGGTGGCGGTGCGGCGACGTGCGGCCGTTGAGGATCGACCCGGCGGCGGGCGGCAGCGCCGCCTCGGCGAGCGTGCGGGCCATGCGGGTCGCGCCGTCGACGGCCGAGCGCGGGTGCGAGAGCGCCCGCAGCGACCCGCGCGCCACCCGCGCCTGGTCGGCGATCCGGCCGGCCATGCCGGAGACGAGCACATCCAGCGCCTCGCGCGGCGGATCGGTCAGGTCCGTGGCGGCGGCGGCCACCTCGTCGGCCGCGCGCGCGAAGCGCCGCGAGCGCCCGAGCGGCGGCCGCTCCGCGCCGAGGTCGAGCAGCAACGAGCCGAGCTCCACCGCGGCCACGCCGTCGACCATGCAGTGGTGGGCCTTGCCGACGAGCGCGAGGCGGCCGTCGTCGAGGCCGTCCGCGATCCAGAACTGCCACAGCGGGCGCTCGCGCGGCAGCGGCGCGGACATCACGGCGTCCACGAGGCCGTCGAGATCCGCGCAGACCGCGTGGCGGACGTGGTGGTCGAGGTCGAAGTCGGGATCGTCGACCCACTCGGGCGCGTGCAGGCCGAGCGGGACGGGCTCCAGTCGCTGGCGATAGCGTGGGGCACGATCGAGTCGCGCCGCGACGTGGGCGCGCAACTCGGCGAAGGTCGGGAGCCCGGCGCCGTCCTCCGGCGGCGAGAACACCGCCGCCCAGCCCACGTGCATGTGCGCCGCAGGAGTCTCGACCGCGAGAAACGACGCGTCGAGCGGAGACAAGCGCTCAGGTGCCATGTCGAGAGAGGTACCGCCAATACCTTTTCCCCGCCAGTGCAAGGACCGGAGGACGTGCGCAAAGAGCGGTAAACCGTCGCCCGTCGTAACGGGTCGCCAACAGACCGCTTAGGGGCGCCGTTAGGCCGGCGACGAGACGCCGCGGCGCTCGCGGATGCGGACCGCCTCGATGCGGTTCTCGCGCACGGACTCGACCCGGATCGAGTAGCCGTTGTGCTGGATCGTGTCCCCGCGGCGGGGCAGCCGCCCGAGCTCGCCGAACACGAAGCCGCCGACCGAGTTGTAGGCCTCCGAGTCGACCGGCAGGTTCAGCCCGTAGTCGACGAGGTCGGTGATCGCGACGTGCCCGCGCACGAACCAGTCGCCGTTGGCCAGCCGCCGGACGGCGCCGCCCAGCGGGTCGGTCTCGTCGGTGATCTCCCCCACGACCTCCTCGACGATGTCCTCCACCGTGACGATGCCGGCGGTCCGGCCGTACTCGTCGATCACGACCGCCATCGACGCCCGCTCGCGCTGCAGGTCGGCCAGCAGGTCGTCGAGCGACTTGGTCTCGGGGACGATCGGGGCGGCGCGGACGAGATGCTCGATCGACGCGTGCGGCCCCTCGGACATGAGCAGCTGCGCGAGCTGGTTGGAGTGCACGAGGCCGCGCACGCGGTCCTGGTTGTTGTCCTCGGTGACGACCAGCCGCGTGTGGCCGGAGGACACGCACCGGCGCAGCGC
>JAXDHL010000188.1:0-4857 GCA_034664525.1 Solirubrobacteraceae bacterium | reverse complement strand
CGGAACCCTGTCCGTGATCGGTCAGGCGGCCACTGCGGAGAGCCCGCGCGCGAGCTTCTCGGCACAAGCGCAAACCGCCTGCGCGACCGCGAGGAGGTCATCGTCGTCGTGGACTCGCGACGAGGGCGCGGAGACCGCGATCGCCAGGCGCTCGCCCGCAGCCCGCCCTGGGATCGCGCAGGCGGCGGCGGTGATGCCCCGTTCACTCTCGCCGATGTTGACGGCGTACCCCCGTTGCCGCACGATCTCCAGCTGAACCTCGAGCGCGGTGCGCGTTCGGAGCGTGCGTTCGGTGAGCGGCGTGAGCGCCTCGTCCGCGTATAACTCGCGCAAGGCAGCGACCGAAAGCGTCGCGAGGAGCGCCTTGCCCGCCGACACGGCATGAGCCGGCAACACCACACCGTCGCGGCCGGCGACGCGAAGTGGACGCCGGGTCTCCACCGAGTCGACGAAGACGGCGTCGGTGCCGCGCAACGACACGAGGTTGACGGTTTCGCCGAGCTCATCACACAGCGCCTGCATGTAGGGGCGGCAGCGGGCGCGCGCCGTGCCCGCGTCGGCGATGGCGGTCGCGAGCTCCCGCAGGGCCGGACCGACGCAATAGGCCCGGCTCGAGTCCTGGACGACGAAACCGTACGCGCGTAGCGTCGTCAGCAGTCGGTGCGCCGTCGAGCGCCCGACGCTGAGCAGTCGTGCCGCCTCGGACACGCCCAGCGTCTCACGCTCTTGGTAGAGCTGCAGAAGTCGCACCGCGTTCTCGACCGCGCCGACGCCGGCGCGCGCGCCCAACCCGCCGTCATCGGCACCGGCTGCGCGTGGCCGGCGCTCGCGGGCAACATCGATCGCCTCCGTCACGAAACCCTCCCAAACTCTCCCCAGGTCGTTCGGTGTGCAACGAACGATACCTGCCGCCGACCGGCTGTCAACCCCCGCCGTTAGGCGAGCAGGCCGGGTGTCACGGGAGGACGACGAGCTTGCCCGTCGCCCGTCCGTGCTCCATGTCGGCGTGCGCCTGGGCGATCTCGTCGAGCGGGTACGTGCGGTCGATCGGGACAGTGAGGCGGCCGGCCGCGACCGCGTCGAGGTAGCCCTGAAGGACGTCGCCGGGGAGGTCGGCGGCGTCGCCGCCGTAAGCGGTGAGCCGGACGCCCGACGGGATGTACTCGATCGGGTAGAAGTCCGCGACGGTCCACTGGTTGCTGAGCATGCCGGTGAAGCACACGACCCCGTGGACGGCGGTGGCGCGAAGCGTGTCCGGGAGCGTGTTGGTTCCGACGAGCTCGATCGCGGCGTCGACGCCACCCGGGACGATCGCTCGCGCCAGCGCTGCGACGTCACCGTCGTCGACGAGGACGTGGTCGACGCCGATCGCCTTCAGCGCCGCCACGCGGTCGGGTTGGCGCGTGGTGGACAGGACCGTGAGGCCGCGGTCCTTGGCGAGGGTCGCGGCGGCCATCCCGACCGACGAGGTGCCGCCGCGGATCAGCAGCGTCTGCCCGGACTGCGCGTCGAGGCCGACGGTCAGCGAGCCGTGCGCAGTCTGGAGCATCTCGGGGACCGCTCCCAGCGTCGCCCAGCCGAGCTCGGACCGAAACGCGATCACCTGGCTGGCGGGCACGCTGGTGAACTCGGCATAGCCGCCGTCGTAGGTCCGGCCCATCCCACCCATCAGCGCGGCGACCTGTTGGCCTTCCTCGAACTCGCCTCCGGGCGCCGCGGCGACGACGCCGGTCGCCTCGATGCCGAGCACCCGCGGCAAGGTGACCCCGTGCGCGAGGCCCAGCCGAGTGTGCAGCTCGGAGCGATTGATCCCGAACGCCTTGACCCGGATCAGCACCCAACCCGGGCGCGGCTGCGGGACCGCGAGCTCGCGGATCCGAAGCGCCGCGGGCGGGCCCGGGGCATCGAGCACGACGGCGCGCATCGTGGTGGTCATGTCTCCTCGCCGAGGTCGATCGAGATCAGCAGCCGCGAGACGTAGTCACGCATTCGTTGCTGCTCGTCGGGACGCAGGACGCCGCCCAGGATGCTGCCCACCTCCGCCTCATAGGTCGTGACCGCGGCGGTCAGCTTGCGCTTGCCGGCCTTGGTGAGCACCACGCGTGACGCGCGGCGGTCGCCGGGATCCGGCTCGCGCGTCATCAAGCCGGCTCGCTCGATCCGGTCGACGAGCTTGCTGGTTCCTCCCACGGTCACGCGGAGTGCGCGCGCGAGGTCGCCGACGCGCGGGCTTTCCCCACGCGTGCGGGAGATGGCGTATAGCGACTCGAAGAACGCCAGCGGAAGCTGATGCGATTCCCGCAAGCGCGCATCGACACGATCCCACAGCGCGATCTCCAGGCGGATCAGGTCGGTGGCCCACGCCACACCGTCGACGGCGCTCACGTGAGCCGGCGCCGACGCTTGGCTTCTTCCGCGATGGGGCATGCCGCCACCGTACCTTATGTATTCCACGGAAGCTGGTTCCGCGGATCGGATATCTAACGACGCGCTAGGCGGCGAGGGCGCTCGCGTGCCAGAGGTCGTCGATGGCGCGCTCTGCCGCGCCGAGGCTCTCGACGGCCAGCGGCTTGAGCGCGGCCTTTGCCGGCGTCACATGGGCGGCCGTCAGCTCGGCGGTGATGAAGCGCGGCACGAGGCCGGTGAGGACGAGCCCGTGGGGCAGCCATTGCTGGGCGTGGTCCCATCCCTCGTGCGGGGTCCCGGGCGCGTAGTCGCCGCCGCGCGCGGCGAGCACGATGAGATCGCGCCCGCCGAGGAGCCCGTCGTGGGTCGCCGGGTCCACCGAGAGTCCTGGAGCGATGAGGTGATCGAGCCATGCCTTGACCGTGCTGGGCGCGCCGAAGTTGTAGACGGGGAGGCCGAGCAGGATCGTGTCGGCCCGCCTGACCTCGTCGATGAGCTGCGTGGTGAGCGCCCACGAGGCGGCCTGCGCGGGCGTGTGCTCCGCAGGCGCGACCATCCGGGCGAGGCCACCGTCGGCATCGAGGTGCGGCGGCGGGTCGGCGCCCAGGTCGCGGTAGGTGACGGTCCCGCCCGGGTGCGCGGCGCGCCAGCGGCCCGCAGCGCGGGCGCTGAGCCGCCGGCTGATCGAGAGTTCGCCTCGGATGCTCGAGTCGATGTGCAGCAGGTGGTAGGTCATGTCGTATCTCCTGACGTTTCGGGGGGCTTGCCGGCGCGTGTCACGGCCTCAGTGGGCGAAGACCAGGTCGGCGGGTGCGTCCGGCTCGAGCTCCGGCGCGCCGCTCGGTAGCAGCAGCCACGCGGCCAGGGCGCCGGCGGCGAAGATGGCGGCTGACCAGGTGAACGCCGTCGTGTAGCCGTGGACCGTGGCCTGGGCCGCCAGGTCGGCGGCGGCGCGGTGAGCGGCTCCGTAGCCGTGAGCCGCGCCGGAGGCCAGCGTGCTCAGCAGCGCGGTCCCGATCGAGCCGCCGATCTGCTGGCCGGTGTTGACCATGGCGGATGCGACCCCCGCGTCGCGGCGGTCGACGCCCAACGTGGCGGTGCTCATCGCCGGCGCCATGATCAGGCCGAGGCCGAGGCCCATGACCATCAGGCCCGGCAGGACGTGCGTCGCGTAGTTCGAGTCGACCGTCACGCCCGTGAGGATCAGCATCCCGGTCGCGCCGAGCGCCATGCCGATGGTCACCAGGCGCCGGGCGCCGAAGCGCGGGACCAGGCGCGTCTGGCCGATCGCGCCGGTGGGCATGATCACGGCCATCATCGGGATGAATGCGAGGCCCGTCTTCAGCGGCGAGAAGCCCAGGGTCTGCTGCATGTAGTACGTGAGGAACAGGAAGACGCCGAACATCCCCGCGGCCGCGATGGCGACGGCGAGGTACGCGCCCCCGCGTCCGCGGTGGGCCACGACGCGCATCGGCAGCAGCGGGTGCTCGACGCGGCGCTCGATCGCGACGAACACGGCGAGCAGGGTGACCCCGGCGGCCAGAGCGGCGATCGTCAGCGGCGTGCCCCAGCCGTGCGTCTCGGCGTTCGAGAAGCCGTAGACCAGACCGAACAGGCCGGCCGACGCGGTGATCGTGCCGGGGATGTCGATCCGCGTCTTCGCGGCGGACGCCGTCTCCCCACCGAGGAGGCGCAGCGCGGCGATTGCGGCCGGGACCGCGAGGATCAGGTTCACGTACATGCACCAGCGCCAGTCCAGGTACTCGGTCAGCGCGCCGCCGAGGATCAGCCCGACCGCCGCGCCGGAGCCGGCGATCACGCCGAACACGCCGAAGGCCTTGTTGCGCTCGGACGGAATCGTGAACGTCGTGGTCAGCAGGCTGAGGGCCGCCGGGGCCAGCAGCGCCGCGAAGCCGCCCTGCAGCGCGCGGGCGACGACGAGGACGCCGAAGCTCTGGGCGAGGCCGCCGATCGCGGACGCGGTGGCGAACCCTGCAAGGCCCATGATGAAGACGCGCTTGCGCCCGAGGAGATCGCCGAGGCGACCGCCGAGCAGCAGAAGGCTGCCGAATGACAGCGCGTACGCCGTGACGATCCACTGGCGGGAGCCGTCGGAGAAGCCCAGGGCCTGCTGGGCCGACGGAAGAGCGATGTTCACGATGGTCGCGTCGAGCACGACCATCAGCTGCGCGAGGCCGATCAGCGCGAGGATGAACCAGCGGCGTCTGCTGTCCGGGTTCGCGGTGGGGGTCATAGTCCTTGGGCTCCTGAGGCGTAAGTGGAGTGGATCTCTCAACTTCGTGAAGGGCACCGTAGCACAGAAGTGGAGAGGTATTCTCCGATTGGAGAACTTGTCTCCGCTTTCAGGTACCATGTGCCCACGCCATGTCCGCCCTCCCGTCAGACCGTCCGCTCCGCCGCGATGCTGAGCGCAACCGCCAGCGCATCGTC
>JAXDHL010000187.1:0-3066 GCA_034664525.1 Solirubrobacteraceae bacterium | reverse complement strand
GGACGACCCACGACCCGAACCGCTGCAGGGACTTCTTCAGCGGCGAGAAGTGCTCGATGGTCATCACCTGTCGGTCGCCGACGACCATGTCGGCGTTGCCGGCGACGATCGGGGCGACGAGCTTGGCGATGTCCGGCCCGTAGTACTGATTGTCGGCGTCGGTGTTGACCATCACGTCGGCGCCGAGCTTGAGCGCCGCGTCAAGGCCCGCCTGGAAGCCGTTGGCCAGACCCTTGTTGTTGGTCAGCCGCACGATGTGGTCGACACCGTTGGCGACCGCGACCTCGACGGTGCGGTCGGTCGAGCCGTCGTCGATGACGAGCCACTCGACGACGTCGAAGCCTGGGAGTTCACGCGGCAGGTCGGCCAGCGTCGCGGGGAGGGTGTCCTCCTCGTTCAGGCAGGGAATCTGGATGATCAGCTTCATGCGGACGACGAAAGACGGTACCGCGCACGTCAGACTTACTCGCTCGAATGGAGGGCTCGACGCTCACTCGCCCACACCGGGGCACCGACGACACACACTCCGCGCCCAGCCCCGGAGAGCGCGGCGACGGC
Source organism: Solirubrobacteraceae bacterium (assembly GCA_034664525.1). Classification (GTDB taxonomy): domain Bacteria; phylum Actinomycetota; class Thermoleophilia; order Solirubrobacterales; family Solirubrobacteraceae; genus DATLGB01. The sequence continues at coordinate 2,508 of JAXDHL010000187.1, read as the reverse complement.
CTGGCCAAGATCGTCTTCGCGCTGCTCTGCGCCGGCTTCGTGATCGGTTTCTTCGTCTTCCCGACCTACCCGGTCTACGACTCCTACTACTCGCTTTTGTGGGGCCGCGACCTGCTGCACGGCAACCCGCTGGTCTTCGACGGCTTCCGCTATCCGACCGAGCACCCGCTGGGCATCGCCGCGGGCGCGGTTCTGCAGCTCTTCGGCTCCTGGGGGGACCGCCTGTGGGTGGCGATGATCCTCGGCTTGTTCCTGGTCCTGGTGGCGGGGGTCTACCGGCTCGGGCGGATCGCGGCCACGCCGCTCGTCGGCGCGGTCGCGGCGGCGCTGCTGCTGACCCGCTTCGACTACCCGTTCCTGGCCGCGCGCGGCTACGTGGACATCCCGTACATGGCGCTCGTGGTGTGGGCGGCGACGCTCGAAGCGACCCGGAAGCGGCGCGGCGCGCCGGTGCTGATCCTGCTGGCGCTGGCCGGGATGTTGCGGCCCGAGGCGTGGTTCCTGTCGGCCATGTACTGGATCTGGGTCTCGTGGACGGCCACGTGGCGCCAGCGGTTCCTGTTCGCCGCGATCGCCGCCGGGGGCCCGCTCGTGTGGGCCACCACGGACTTGCTGGTGACCGGCGACCCGCTCTTCTCGCAGCACTACACGTCGCTCTCAGCCGAGGATCTGGGCCGCCAGCGCCCGTTGTCGGAGCTCCCGAGCGCGATCCCCGGGTTCTTCCAGGATCTGGTCAAGCTGCCGGTCTTCGCCGCCGCGGGCCTGGGCGCGCTGCTCGGGATCGTGATCTCCCCGCGCCGCATGCTGATGCCGATCGCGCTGCTGCTCGCGGGCGTCGTGACCTTCCTGGCGATCGGCGTGGCGGGCGCCTCCGTGATCGAGCGCTACCTCGCCGTCCCGGCGCTCGCGCTGATGGTCCTCGCCTCGGTCGCGGTCGCGGGCTGGACGATGCTCGAACGGGGCCGGCTGCGCACCGCCTGGATGGTCGCTTCGGCGCTGATCGTCCTCGGCGGTGTGGCCTACCAGGGCACCCACCTGAACCTGTCGCGGTTCGACAACGAGCTGCGCTTCCGCGGCCAGGCGCACACCGATCTCACGGCCGTGTTGCAGGATCCGCAGGTGCAGGCAGGACTGCGCTGCGGGCCCCTAACAGGCCCTAACCACAAGATCGTTCCCGACTCCCGCTGGATCGCGAATCTCGGCGACGGCGAGGTCTGGGCGCGCGCTCAGAGCTACCGGGACGACGCCCGCAGGCTTCCGCTCCAGACCAAGGGGGTCGCGATCGTCGTCACCTCCCGCTTCGCGATCTTCAAGCACGCCTGGACCGACACCGCCGACGACGCCCGCATCGAGGTCCCCCCGCCGGGCTTCACCCGCGTGAAGACGACGAGGTTCTACGCCGCGTATGTCCACTGCTGAGCCCGGCGACGATCCCGGCTGGACCGCCTCTACGCAGGGGAAACCGAGCGCGGGAGCACCTCCCGCAGGGCTCGCCCGTCCGGCAGAGTCAGAGGCCCCTGGCGACGGAGAGCCGGCCAGCGACGCCGGGTCCGACGACCGGGCGCCGACCGCCGTCATGGCCGCGAGCGGCGCGCACGACCGGAAGTCGCGGTTCCTCTGGCCCGCGCTGCTGATCGGCCTCTTCGTCGGCGCCTTCGTCCTGCGCATCGTCGGCTACAAGACCGGGCTCCCGTACGTCTACAACGCCGACGAGAACAGTCACTTCGTGCCCCGGGCGATCGGGATGTTCGGCCACAGCCCGAACCCGAACTACTTCATCAACCCGCCCGCCTTCACCTACGTCGTCGCGGCCCTCTTCACCCTCCGCTGGGGCACGGATCCGGCGACGATCGGCGGCGCGTTCGCGGCCGATCCGACGACCGCGGTCGCCCTCGCCCGCGCCGCCTCGGCGTTCCTCGGCGCGCTCGCCGTCTCCCTGACCGCGATCGCCGGCGCGCGGCTGTTCGACGACCGGCGCGTGGGCGTGCTGGCCGGCGCGCTGCTCGCGGTCGCCTTCCTGCCGACGCACTACAGCCACTTCGCCCTCAACGACGCGCCCACGCTCGCGCCGCTCGCCGCCGCGCTGATCGGCGTGGCCGGCATCTACCGCACTGGCCGCAGTCGCGAGTACGTGCTCGCCGGCCTCGGCCTGGGGGTGGCGATCGCGACCAAGTACACGGCCGGGATCGTGCTCGTGACGGTGATCGCGGCCGCGTTGGCCTCGCCTGTCGCCCACGCCCGTGTGCGCAACCTCGCGCTGATGCTCGGGCTGATGTGCGCGGGCTTCGTTGCGGCCAACCCGTACGCGCTGCTGGACCACACGGCGTTCCAGGACGGACTGCAGAAGCAGACCGAGACCGCGGGCGAGGACGGCGGCAAGCTCGGCCTCGCCAACAGCTCGGGCTGGCGCTACTACCTGACGACGTTCACCTGGGGGCTGGGCTGGCTGCCGTCGCTGTTCGCCCTCGGCGGCGCGGTCGGGTTGCTCGCGCGCCACCGCCGGCTGGG
>JAXDHL010000186.1:0-12112 GCA_034664525.1 Solirubrobacteraceae bacterium | reverse complement strand
CGAGCGGGCATTGGCCAGGTTCAGCACCGCGCAGGTGGTCGCCAACCGGCTGCGGGCCTACGAGCTGGCGCTCGAGCACCGGCGCGCACGGGCGCGGCGGTAGGCGGCCTCGATGCCCTCGACCATCGCGTCGATCGAGAAGCGCGCCGCGCAGTGCGCCCGCCCGGCCGCGCCGAGCCGCTCGCGCAGCGCCGCGTCGGCGACCAGCCGGGCGATCGCCGCCGCCAGCGCTTCCGGGTCGGCGGGCGGCACCAGCAGCCCGGTCTCCCCGTCGAGCACCGCCTCCGGCACCCCGCCGGTGTCGGTGGCCACGACCGGCACGCCGACGGCCATCGCCTCCAGCACGCCGATCGGCAGTGACTCCCAGAGCGAGCTGAGCACGAAGACGTCGAGCGCCGCCAGCGCCGGCTGCGCGGCGCCCGGGAACGGGACGAAGGCCACCCGCTCCCCGATCGCGGCGACGCGGGCGCGGACCGCGGCCTCCAGCTCCCCCTCGCCGACCACGACCGCGCGGCAGCCGGCGCGCTCGACCGCGTCGAGGAACGCCATCGGGTCCTTCTCGGACTTCAGCCGCGCGAGGAAGCCGACGAGCGGCTCGCCCGCGACGCGCAGCGCCGCGACGTCCGGGTCCGGCGCGATCGGGCCGTCCGGCAGCCGCACCCCGTTGGCGACGACGGTGAGCTTCTCGCCGTCCGCGATCCCGTCGGCCAGCGCCCGCTCGCGCTCCCACGCCGACACACAGACGATCACGTCGGCGGCCGGGGCCAGCGCGCGCTCGATGCCGAGCGTGAGCGCCCGCCGCGCCTCGGCGCCGGCGCGCTCGCGGCGGCGCTGGCTGAGGTACGCGAAGCCGTGCGCGGAGTGCACCACCGGCAGCCCCGCCGACCGCGCCGCCAGGCGACCGAGGACGCCGCCCTTGTTGCCGTGCGTGTGCACGACGTCCCAGCGCCCGCGGCGCGCGGTCGCGGCTAGCGCCCGCAGCACGCGCGCGTCCGCGCCCGCGGCCTCGATGCGGGGGTCGAACGGCAGGGTCACCACGCCCGCGCCCGTCGCCATCAGCGCCGCCGGCAGGCCGTCGCGGTCGGCGATGGCGGCGCCCACCTCGTGCCCGCGGGCGACCTGCGCGGCGGCCAGGTCGAGCACGTTGCGCGCGACCCCGCCCGTCGAGGGCTCCAACACGTGCAGGACGCGCATCGAGGGCGGGATCCTATGAGCCCGCGCGTCAGCGTCGTCGTGGCCGCCCGTGACGCGACCGCCACGCTCGCCGAGACGCTCGCGTCGATCCGGGCGCAGACCTACCGCGACTGCGAGGTCGTGCTCGTCGACGACGGCTCCACCGACGGGACCGCCGAGCTCGCGCGCGCACTGCTGCCGGAGGTCCGGGTCGTGCGCCACGAGGTCGCCACCGGCCCGGCCGGCGCACGCAACCACGGCGCCCGCGAGGCGCGCGGCGAGCTGCTCGCCACGCTCGACGCCGACGATGCCTGGCTGCCGGAGTACCTCGAGCGTCAGGTCGCGCGGCTGGACGCGACGGCCGCCGCCGCGGTCTGCTGCGACGCCCACGTGCGGCGCGGCGACGGTCCGCTCGAGCCGCCGACGTTCGCGGGCCGCGTCGGCCTCGCCGACCCGATCACGCTCAGCTCGCTGCTGCGCACGAACACCGTCTTCACCAGCGTCGTCATGGTGCGTGCCGTGTTCCTCGGGCTCGGGGGCTACGCCGAGGACCTCGTGCACGGCGAGGACTTCGACCTCTGGCTGCGTATGACCGCCGCCGGGCACGCGATCGCCGTCAACCGCGAGCCGCTCGCGGTCTACCGCCTGCGCGCCGACGGACTGACCGCCGACACGCTGCGGGTCTCGCGCTCGACTCGCGCGGTCTACCGGCGCGCGCTCGCCCGCGGCGGGCTGACGCGCGGCCAGCGCCGGATCGCGCGCCGGCAGGCGCGGCTGCACGGGCTCAACGCCGCCCGGGCGGCGCCGCCCGCGTCCGCGGCCGGACGCGCCGCCCTGCTGGCCCGCAGCGCCCTGGTCGCCGCCGAGCATCCGGAGCGCTGGCGCGGGTGGCTGCGGGCCGGCCCGCGCCCCGCCGGCCCCGGCCGGCACGCATAGCTCCCGGAACCGGTGGGTATCCAACCGAGGCTCGACACAGAAGAACGCCAGCGTTTATAGTGGCGCCGGCGCGGGATGCGGGTCCTGCGTGTCAAGTCGACCGGACGGGTCGACAACGGAGCGGGGGTAGGGATGCCGGCAGGGGTCGAGGCTGGGGCCGCGCGTGCACGAGAAGTCGTGCCCGCGCCCATCACGCGGGTGCCACGGCGCATCGCGCTGCCGGAGCCGCTGGCGCTGCCGGACACCCGGCCGCTGCGCATCCTCCATGTCGCCGAGGCGTTCGGCGGCGGCCTGCTCGAGGTCGTGCGCTTCCTCAGCGAGCGCCATGCCGCCGCCGGTCACGAGGTCTCGATCGCCTACGGCACGCGGCCCGAGACGCCGGGCGACCCCGCCGCCCTGTTCGGCAACCGCGTCGAGCTGATCGACCTCGGCTGGCACCGGGGAACTCCCACCACCCACCTCGACGTCCGGCGCCGCGTCCAGGCGCTGTGTCGCGAGCTGCGGCCCGACATCGTGCATCTGCACTCGTCGTTCGCCGGGTTCGTCACGGCGCGCCCGTGGGGCGACGTCCCGACGGTCTTCACCCCGCACGCGTTCGCGTCGCGGATCGGCGACGTCGGCCGGCTGCGGCGGGCCATGTACACGACGGCCGAGCGGGTCGCCGTGCGCACCTGCGACGTCGTGGCCGCGGTCTCGGACTCCGAGGCGGCGACCGCGCAGCGGCTCGGCGCCCGCTCGATCGTCGCGATCCCGAACGGGATCCCGGAGCTGGACCCGATGACAATGCTCGCGGGCGAGCCGCCTCAGCGTCCCGGGATGGGCACCCCGCTCGCGATCGGTGTCGGACGCCTGAGCGCGCAGCGCCGGCCGGAGGCGTGCGCGCGCATCCTCGCGCGGCTGTCGGATCTGGCCACGGTGCGCTGGGTCGGTGGCGAGCAGCCGGGGTCGGCGGCGGCGCCGTCTCGCGCGACGCTCGAGGCCCTCGGCATCGAGGTCACCGGCTGGCGGCCGCGCGAGCGCGTCCTCGGCGAGATGCGCGCCGCCCACGTCTACGTCCACTGGACGAGCTGGGACGGCATGCCGATGTCCGTGCTCGAGGCGATGTCGACGGACACGGTGGTCATCGCGTCCGACACCGAGCCCAACCGCGAGGTGCTGGGCGACCGCCAGGTCTGCCGTACCGAGGCCGAGGCGGTCGGGCTCGCCCGCGCCGTGCTGTCAGACCCCGACTTCGCGATGGAGCTGCTGCGCGACCAGGAGGCCCGCCGGCTGCGCCACTCGGCCGACGTCATGGCCCGCGCCTACGAGCGGCTGTACCGCCGGGTCACGCTCGCCGCCGCCGCGGCCTGAGGCGGCTCAACGAGCGCCGTCGTACCCGTACGCGTAGCTGTACGGGTAGTAGCCGTAGGAGTCGGCCAAGTCGCCCTTGCGGATGCCGGTGACGACGACGCCGCGCGGGCGCTCGGGGAAGTGGTCGAGCGCCGCCCGCGCGGCCCGCGCCTGATCGCGCGTGGTCTTCGACGCGCGCACGCACACGATCACGGCGTCGGCCGCCGGCAGCAGCTCCAGCGCGTCCGCCACCGACAGCAGCGGGCTGGTGTCGACGATCACGACGTCGTAGACGCCCGTCACCTGCTCGAAGAACGCCTTCGCCCGCTGGGAGCGCAACAGCTCGGCGGGCTGCGGCGTCGGCGAGCCGGCGGTCACCACGACGAGCGGCAGTGGCTTGTCGGCCTCGGGCGCCGGCGCGCCGCCGTTGGTCTGCAGCCGCGGCAGCTCGATCTGCAGCGACTGCATCACCTCGCCCGGCTTGGCCGCCCGCAGCAGGTAGTCGGTCAGGCCCGGACGCTGCTGCAAGCCGAAGCGATCGGCCAGCGTCGGCCGGCGCAGGTCGCACTCGACGAGCATCGTGCGCTTGCCCGCGCTCGCGTACGTGCAGGCCAGCGCGCTCGAGACCGTCGACTTGCCCTCCTCGGGCAGCGCGCTCGTCACCAGCACGAGCTTCGGCGTGCGGTCGACGTCGAGGAACTCCACGTTCGTGCGCAGGATCCGGAAGCCCTCGAGCTCGGCGGCGTCGAGCGCCTTGCGCCCGTTGGCGACGACGGTCCGCCCCATCACGTCGTCGGGCACGAAGCCGAGCAGCGGCATCTTGAGCTCCTCGCTGATCTCGCGCGAGCTCTTGAAGCGGCGGTCCAGCGAGTCGCGCGCGAAGGCGGCGATGAGCGCGAACGTCAGGCCGAGGATCAGGCCGAGGACGGTGTTGCGGATCGGCTGCGGGGCGACCGGCGTGGACGGCACGGTCGCGCGCCGGACCAGCTCGACCGGGTTGACGATCTTCGCCACCTGTTCGAGGCGCGCGGCCTGCTGCTGCGCCAGCGTGCGCGTGAAGCGGTCCTGCGGGCTCTTGCCGAGCGCCTTGACGACCTGCCGCTGGGCCCGGGCGCCGGCCAGATAGCGATCGCGGGCGCGCTTGGTCTCGAGCTTCACGGCCGCGTTCGCGAACGCATCCGCTCCGCGCTTGGCGAACGTCGGGTCCGGCCAGCGGAAGCGCACGACGACGAGGTTGGTGCGCGCCTCGGGCTGGGCGCTGACCGCCGCCGACAGCTTGACCGGGTCGGCGTGGCCGCCGAGGAGCTTGGCCGCCTCACGCGCGATGTCGACCCGCTTGAACGTCTCGGACGCGATCGCCGCGCGCTGGTCGGCGGTCTCCGCGCCCGTGGACGTCAGCGTCCCGAGCACCGAGGTGTCCACGTTCTCGTCCTTGTACTCGAGCGACGCCTCGGTCTCGTACTGGGACTGCTGGCCGATCGAGAGCAGCAGCGCCGCGGCGCCGAAGAGCAGCGTCACGACGATGATCAGGACCCGCCGCTGGCGGACCACCCGCAGGTAGTCGCCGAAGGTCACGTATCGAGGCCCGTCGCTCACAGGGATTCTCCGAGGGAAGTCATCGGCACCGCCGGACGGCCGGTCAAGGCCGTGACTGGCTCCGGGCGCCGAGCACCGTACCAGCGGCCGCGGATCGGGAACGCCGCTTGACCCGGCCCGGGCGGCCGGTCGGGAACAGCGCCGCAGCGAGCACGAGGGCGGTGCCGGTCAGCGCGGGAACCTGCCAGTCCCAGTCGACCATCGCGTGCCCGATCCAGACCGAGACGGCGGCCAGCACTGCCGCGGCCTGCCCGCGTCCGAGCGCGCCGGCGCGCCGGCGGCCGGCGACGCCGGCCCACACGATCGACCCGACGAAGGCCAGCAGGGCCAGGATCCCGGGCAGCCCCAGCTCGCCGAGTGTCTCGAGATACAGCGAGTGCGCGTCGCGCACCTTCTCGTCCACCTTGCGGTCATGTGCGAACCGCACCTGGAAGGACCCGGAGCCGTCGCCGCGCAGCGGGTGCGCCTCGAAGCCGTCGATCGCCACCCGGTAGAGGTCCGAGCGCGTGCCGCGCGCCGAGGTCAGGCGCTGGGCGCCGCTTGCCGAGAACGTCGCCGGGCGCATGAACTCGCGCCACTGGCGGCTCACCCAGCGGTCCGCGGCGTCCAGCTGCGCCTGGGCGTGGCCCTCGGCCTGGACGCGGAAGGCGACGTAGCCGCCGGCCCCGGCGAGCAGCACGACGCCGGCCGCCCACGGCGCCACCCGCCGCGCGCCGTGCGCCAGCGAGGCGCGCGCGTGCTCGGGGACGACCACGCTCGCGACGACCGCCTGCAGCGCGCCCGCCGCGAGCGCGGCGCCGAGCAGGAACGGCGCGAACGCGCGCCCCTCCGCCGCCTGGCCCGCGCCGGCGCCGGCCGCCTGCGTGAGCCCGTCATAGCCGCGCAGGCGCAGCAGGGCGAGCGCGAGCGCGCCGCCGGCGATCGCCAGCGTGAGCAGCAGCTGGACGCGGTGGGCGGCGAGCACCAGCAGCACGGTGGCGCCGGCGAAGAACCCGAGCCAGCCGCCACGCGAGAAGGACAGGTAGGCGGCGGTCCCGGCCACCACCGCGCCCGCCGACGCGAGCCCGCGCAGCGCCGGGTGCGAGCGCGGGTCGGCGGCGTGGCCGGCGGCGAGCACGACCGCCATCGCCCCGAGCGCGCCGAATGCGTTCCAGTACGCGAGCGGGTAGGCGAGCCGGTAGCCGGCCAGCGCGTCCGGCTGCGCCGTCGCGCCGAACCAGCCCGGGTACAGGCGGCTCGTCAGCCCGGCGACGCAGATGGCGACCGCCGAGCCGAGCACGGCCCAGGCCAGGTGGCGGCTGTAGCGCCCCGAGCCCGCGGCCACCAGGGCGAGCCCGAACAGCCCCGCGTAGACGAGGTCGCGCTGGAAGTCCTCGAGCGCCACGTCGGGCATCGCCGACCAGCGCGACGACAGTCCGGTCCAGGCCGCGAACGTCCCCAGCGCGGCGAGCGCGAGCAGCGAGGGGCCGGAGACCGTCCACGCCGGCGGGCGCGCCACCAGCAGCACCGCGAGCACCGCGAACGCCACGCAACCGGCCCTCAGCGTCGCGTCCGGGAAGTAGCCTCCCGACTGCCATGCCAGGGCGAGCACGATGCCGCAGGCGGCGAGGCCCGCGACGCCGGAGGCGAGGCTCCGGGCGAGCACGGCGCGGCTGATGCGGCGACGGCTGGACGCCCTCGGGGCCGCGCTGGTATGCGTGGTGCTGGCCATCTACCTCGGCCTCGGCGCCGGCGACGCGGACCACGTGCGCCGCGCCAATGAGGCGGGCGCGCGCGGGGACCTCGGCACGGCGCTGCGCGAGGCGGCCCAGGTCACGCGCGCGCCCGCAACGGCGTCGGCGCTCGTCGTACGGGCCCGGGCGCTCACGGACGGCCGGCGGCTCGCCGCGGCCGACCGCGCGTGGACGGCGGCCGCCGCCCGCTCACCGAACGACTGGCAGTTGCAGTACGAGTGGGCACGCGCGCTCGGGTCGCTCGGCGGGGACATCGCGAAGGCCCGGAGGATCTACGCCCGCGCCCGGGAGCTCAACCCGCGACTGCCGCGGCTCCGCTAGACCGGCCGGCGGGCCGCCGCCGCGCGCGTGCGCACCGCCAGGCGCAGCGCCGCACCGAGCGCCAGCAGCGCGATGCCGAGCAGTGCGACCAGGGTCAGGTCGAAGCCGGTGAACGGCAGGCCGCCCCCCGTCGCGTCGCGCAGCGGGAGCGCCGACCCGCGTTCCTGGCCGGCGACGCCCGAGCGCCCGTGGGCGCGGCCGCCAGAGTGGTGCGAGGGGTTCGTCCGGCTGGAGGACGTATCCGGCTTGCCCGCGGCGCCGCCGGAGCTCGAGGCGCCGGCCACGCCCGAGCTGTCCCCGCCGGGCGAGCCGTACTGGTCGGCGGTCGAGCGGCCGTAGTCGGTGAACGCGGGCGCGCGGACCTGCGCCTGCGCGGCCACTGGGAGCGCGGCTGCCAGCGCGAGCACCCCCGCCGCCACGATCCCTGCGCTCCTTCCCCGTCCCGCCATGACCCACCCTCCCGCCGTGAAATCCCTGCACCGGGCCTCGTTGCCCGTGACGATTCAGGATAAACCGCGCCCGTTCATGTCTCAACCGGGAGCGGACGGGTAGCACGACCGCTGACGTTTGACGGCAGGAGCGACCAGTGCGTATGGTTCTGCGCCGGCACGGGGCGTCCACGGCGGGGCGCGGCTGACGAAACGAGGTCGACGGGTGAGGACCGAGGCGGGCGTCGCTCCGGAGGAGGTCCGGAGCGCGGACATGACGGGCGATGCGGTCGTGGGCGTCCCGCGACTCCACGTTGCGCCGGGCGAGGTGCCGGAGCGCCTGCTCGAGGCGCCGGGAACCTTCGCGGCCGCCGACCGCGCCGACTCGCGGCGCGACTCCGCGCGGCGCCGGCTGCTCGCCGGGGCCGACGTGCTGGGGCTGCTCCTCGCCTACCTGGCGACGTGGGTCCTGGCGCCACCGCCGGGGACGCTGGCCGCCCGCGCTCCGCTCGCCACGGCCCTGCTCGGCTGGGTCGTCGTCAACAAGCTGCTCGGCCTCTATGACCGCGACGACAAGGTCATCCACCGGTCGACGCTCGACGAGCTGCCGAAGCTCCTGCACTCGATCACGCTCGGGACGCTGATCGTCTACCTCGTCGCGCCGCTGCTCGGCGTCGAGGTCCACCGCGAGCAGACGATCCTGTTCCTCGCGTTCGCCTGCCTGACGGTGCCGGGCGCGCGCACGCTGGCGCGCGCCACCGTGCGCCGGGCGTTCGCGCCCGAGCGCTGCGTCATCCTCGGCTCCGGCGAGGTCGCCCGGGTGATCGCCCGCAAGCTGCACAGCCACCCGGAGTACGGCGTCGAGCTGGTCGGGTATGTCGACGACCCGCGCGCGGAGAACGCCGTGGCGGCCCCGTCGGCGCCGTGGCTCGGCGCGATCCCGCAGCTCGACGCGATCTGCCGCGAGCACGAGATCGACCGCGTGATCGTCAGCTTCTCGGGGCTCTCCAACGACCGCATGCTCGACATCGTGCGCACGGCCAAGCGCGCGCAGCTGAAGATCACGATCGTGCCGCGCCTGCATGAGGCGATCGGCCACTCGGTCGAGGTCGACGAGGTCGAGGGCATGACCGTGCTGTCGCTGCGCGGCCTCAGCCGCTCGCGTTCCTCGCTGGCGATCAAGCGCGCGCTCGACGTGGCCGGCGCCGCGCTCGGCCTGATCGTGCTCAGCCCGCTGCTGGCGGCGATCGCGCTTGTCGTGCGGCTCGACTCCCGCGGCCCGGTCCTCTACCGCCAGCGCCGGATGGGCCGCGACGACAGCTTCCAGATGCTCAAGTTCCGCTCGATGGTCGACGGCGCCGACGACCTCAAGGCGTCGCTGCGACACCTCAACGAGGCCGACGGGGTCATGTTCAAGATCGCGCGCGACCCGCGCATCACGCGCGCCGGGCGCTTCCTGCGCCGGACGTCGCTCGACGAGTTGCCGCAGCTGTGGAACGTGCTGCGCGGCGAGATGAGCCTTGTCGGCCCACGCCCGCTGGTGCCCGACGAGGATGACCAGGTGATGGGCTGGCACCGCGCGCGGCTGGAGCTCACGCCGGGCCTGACCGGGCCGTGGCAGGTCGCGGGCCGCAACCGGGTGCCGTTCGGCGAGATGGTGAAGATGGACTACCTCTACGTCGCCGAGTGGTCGCTGTGGAACGACGTGCGGTTGCTGCTGCGCACGTTGCCGGTCGTGCTGCTCGGCCGCGGACACTGACGGCCCAATCGGCGTCAGGACGCCGTGAGTCGCTCTACCGTGACGCTCGATGGCTGATCCCGCGCAGGACGAGCCGGCGCACGGGCCGGTCGCGGACGGACCGCCGGACTGGGAGGCCTGGGGCCCCACGCCCGCGGCGGCTCCCACGGCCGACGAGTCCGACGCGCACGCCTGGATTCCGGCCGGCGTCGCCGTCGCGGGCGCGGCAGCCGCGGCCGCGGCCGCCGAGGCCCACGAGGAGGACGAGCGACCCGCCTGGACCGGCGCCGGCGCCACGATCGAGACGGCCGCGATCCCACTGCCGCCCCGCCGGCGCGATCGCCCGGCGCGCAAGGTCGCGCTCGTCGCCGCCGCCCTGCTGCTGCTCGGCGCCGGGAGCGCTGCCGCGATCGGCGCGCTCGGTGGTGACAGGAACGGCGGCGCGACGCAGACCGCCGCCGAGCAGACGCCCACACCCGCGCCCACGTCGACGCCCGACAAGGCCGCCGCCAGGCGCGCCGCCGAGCGGGCGGCGGCGATCGCCGCCCACGACCGCAAGCGCCGGGCCGCCGCCGCAGCCGCCGCGAAGGCCCGCAGGCACGCCGCCGCGGCGAGAGCCCGCCGCCGCGCCGCCGCGGCCGCCCGCCGGCGCCGGAGCACCACGACGACCGCCGTCGTGCGACCGGTGGCGACCGCGGCGCCGGTCCGCACCGCGGCGCCGATCAGGTCGACCCCGGTCGCGAAGGCCACACCGCGCCCGACCGCCGCCCCGCCCAGCACGCCGACGCGCTCGAGCTCGCCCGGCCGCCGTCCCCCGAAGCCCGGCGAGCAGTGATCCGCCGGGGCGCCATCCTCGCGGGCGTCCTCGTGACGCTCGCTGTCGCAGCGACGGCCCACGCGGCATCGATCGCCGAGCGCACCCTGCGCGCCAGCCTCGGCGTCAACGGCACCGAGGGCACCGGCGACGCTCGCCACGCCGCGATCTCCGGCAACGGCCGCTACGTCGCGTTCGACTCCGACGCGGGAAACCTCGCGCTCGACCCCAACGGCCCGATCCGCGACGTCTTCGTCCGGGACGTCGACGGCAACGTCACCAGCCTCGCGTCCCAAGCGCCCGACGGATCCCCGGCCAACGGGCCTTCGACGGTTCCCGCCCTCAGCGGGGACGGCCGCCAGGTCGCGTTCGTGTCCGGCGCGACCAACCTCGTCGCCGGCGACACGAACGGCGCCGACGACATCTTCGTCCGCACGGCGGGCACGCTCGCCCGCGTCAGCGTCGCCGCCGACGGGGCCCAGGCAGACGGCCCCTCGGCCGAGCCCGACATCTCCGAGGACGGCCGCTTCATCGCCTTCTCGAGCCTGGCCACCAACCTCGTCCCGGGCGACGCCAACGGCCAGTCCGACGTCTTCGTCAAGGACCGGCTCACCGGGGCCATCCGGCTCGTCTCGCAGGCCGGGGGCACGAGCGCGGCGGGTTCCAGCCGCGCGCCCTCGATCTCCCCGGACGGCCGGTACGTCTCCTTCTGGTCCGACGCCGGCAACCTCACCAGCCGCGACGACAACGGCGTCGGCGACGTGTTCCTCGCCGACCTGCGGACCGCAACGATCCAGCCGATCAGCGTCAGCACGCAGGGGCGCTTCCAGAACAAGTCGGTCGCGGCGCCATTCGTGCAGATCTCCGACGTGTCGCGCTCCGGGCAGTTCGTCGCGTTCGACTCCGATGCCACCAACCTCGTCGCCCGGGACACCAACCGCTCCACCGACGTCTTCGTGCGCGACGTCCACCAGGGCGCGACCTTGCGCGTCTCGGTCTCCGAGCGGCTGCGCCAGGGCAACAACGACTCGTTCTATCCGACGATCTCGGACGACGGCCGGTTCGTCGCGTTCGAGTCCTTCGCCAACAACCTCTCGAACCACGACGGCCCGGGCGAGGATCTGTTCATGTTCGACCTCGCCTACCAGGCCGATGTGCTGCTCGACGTTCGCAGCGACGGCGGCCGCAAGCGCCGGGAGTCGATCCGCCAACTGCTGCAACGTCCCGCGATCGCCAACGACGGGCGGCGGGCGGCGTTCTCCTCGACCGCCGGGAACCTGACCAGCGGCGACGACAATCGCCACCAGGACGTCTTCACGCGGCTGCTCACGCCGCCCCGCGCCCGGATCGGGATGGCCACGCGCGTCGCCCAGGGCGCGCGGTTCAGGGTGACCGCGGACGATCCCGCCGCAACGGACTTCCGCTGCTACGTCGACGGCCAGATCTTCCGCTGCGGCCGGCTGCCGCTGCTGCGCCCGGGCCGGCACACGCTGCGCGTCTTCGCGGGCGGTGCCGGCATGCTCTTCCAGGCCCGTCCGGCGCAGAAGCGCTTCACCGTCGGCTGAGGCTCAGCTCGCGAGGATCTCGCGCGCGGCGTCGTCGCCGATCCGCACGGCGTAGTTCGTCCCGCGGTCCTCGGGATAGACCTGCGTCGTGTTGGCGAGCACGAGCCCCGGCACGCCGGTCTGCAGCGGCGGGATGCGGTCGCGGTAGCCGACGGTGACGATCGGCTGCGCGGCCGGCTCGCGGAACAGCCAGGCGTTGCGCACCCAGTCGCGCGAGAACGCCGGGTTGACCTTGCGCAGCCCGGGCGTGTAGCGGTCGAGCACCTCGTCGAGCGAGCGGTCGAGCAGCTCGTGGCCGTGCGGGAGGTAGTTGGACACGTAGAGGAAGCGGCGGCCGTCGTAGCGCTCGGGCTCGACGAAGTTCGTGTGCTCGATCAGGCCGATGAACGGCAGCTCGCGGTCGGCCACGTTGGTCCAGTAGAACGGGCTGAACCGGCGGTCGAGCTCGAGCAGCAGGCACAGCGCGGCGTAATACTCGA
>JAXDHL010000185.1:0-2695 GCA_034664525.1 Solirubrobacteraceae bacterium | reverse complement strand
TGGCTCCGGCCTGGCCACCGCGTCGCTGCCCTCCTCGCCGGGCGTCCCGGCGGCGGCGACGGCAGCGACGGTGATCGTGCCCTGGAACGACCCCGAGGCGGTCGAGGCGGCCTTCGCCGCCCACGAGTTCGCGGCCGTGCTGGCCGAGCCGTATCCGGCCAACATGGGCCTCGTCCCGCCCGAGCCGGGCTTTCTCGAGCTGCTGCGCCGGAAGGCGACCGCGACGGGCGCGCTGCTGGTCTTCGACGAGGTCATCTCCGGCTTCCGGGTGGCGCCGGGCGGCGCCCAGGAGCTGACCGGCGTGCTGCCGGACCTGACCGTGCTGGGCAAGGTCGTGGGCGGCGGCCTGCCGGCGGCGGCGTACGGCGGCTCGGTCGAGCTGATGGAGCGGATCGCCCCGGCCGGGGACGTCTACCAGGCGGGCACGCTGTCCGGGAATCCGCTCGCGGTCGCCGCCGCGCTCGCGTCCTTCGAGCTGCTCGACGACGACGCCTACGCGCGCCTGCACGCGACGACCGCCGCGCTCGCCGACGGGCTGCGCGAGGCGGCCGGGCCGCGGCCGGTGCAGGTGTGTCACACCACGGGCCTGCTGACCGTCTTCTTCAGTGATGCACCTGTGCGCGACTATGCCGGCGCCGCCGCGTGCGATCTCGAGGCCCACGCCGCCTGGTGCCGCGCGCTGCTGGCCCGCGGCGTGTACCCGCCGCCGTCGCAGTTCGAGGCCTGGTTCCCGTCGCTGGCGCACACCGCAGAGCACGTCGCCCGCACCCTGGAGGCGGCCGCCGCCGCATTCGCGGAGATCGGCGGGTGAGCGCCTCGACGTCGCTGCGCGAGCTCGCGGCCCGGCTGCGGGAGGCCGACGGCCTGCTGTCGGCGGCGACGCACGACCCCGCCCCGGACGCCGACACGACGCTCGGCGACACGGCCGCGGCCGGCGACCCCCGCTACGCCCTGCTCGTCGAGGCGATCCGCGAGGGCTACCTGGCGCACTACGGCGAGGGCCGCGTCCTGCGCTCGGACGACAAGGACCTCGAGCTGCTGGCCGGCGACCACCTGTACGCGCTCGGGCTCGACCGGCTGGCGGAGCTCGGCGACCTCGATTCTGTGAAGATCCTGGCCGGCGTGATCGCCCGTTGCGCCCAAGCGCACGCGGAGGATCGTCCCGCCGATGCGACCGAGGCCTGGCGCCAGGGCGCCGCGGCCGTCGCCGCCCGGCGCCCCCCGGCGTCCGGATCCGGACCGAACACCTGATCGGGCGCACCCGGCCTCCCACCGGGCGCCTTGAACCAGCCCTTAGCCAGTAATCTCCGCTCCCGAACTTCCTCTGGAACCCCCGTGGCCACACCCCGAAAGACGCCCAAGTCGAAGTACACCGCCGACCGGAACATCCCCGGCGCCTTCGAGGGCGAGACCGTCACCCGCCGCCGGTTCATGGTCGGCACCGTCCACGCGGCCGGGGCCCTGGCCACCGCCGGGTTCGTGCTGCCCGTGCTCGGGTTCGCCGCCGGCACGCCGCTGTTCGAGCGCCCGGACCCGATCTGGACGCCGGTCGGCTCGCCGGACGAGTTCCCGAGCGACACCTACGTCCCGAGGGTCATCTCGATCGTGCAGGGCGTCGGTGAGATCGGCAAGTCGACCGCCTACATCCGCAAGCGCCTGAACGACCCGGCGATCGATCCGCCGAACGCGTTCCCGGACGGCGTGCCGTTCGTCGCCATCTCCACACGCTGCATGCACCTGGGCTGCCCGGTCCGCTACGTGGACGCCGCCAAGCGCTTCATCTGCCCGTGCCACGGCGGCGTGTACGACTTCGCCGGCAAGCGCACCGGCGGCCCGCCGGTCCGCCCGCTGGACCGCTTCTACACGCGCATCCGCAACGGCCAGCTGGAGATCGGCCCGCGCTACTCCGTCAACGGGGAGCTCAGGCGCTTCCCCTCATACCGTGACCCCGGGGAGGATCTGGACGGCATCGGCCAGTACATCTACCCCGGCCGCTTCTCGACCCCCAAGCGATAGACCGTCATGAAGCTGCCCAAGCTCCCAGCGCCCCCACTGCCGCCGTCGTTCAAGCCGTCGCCGGCGCGACCGGGCCAGACGCCGCCCCGCAAGCCCCTCGAGCAGCTGCAGGAGGCCGGCATCACCGCCGTCGACTGGGTCGACGAGCGCACCTCGCTGTCCGGCGGCCTGCGCTGGACCCTGTTCCGCAAGGTCCCCAAGGGCACCAACTGGTTCTACACGCTGGGCTCGGCCTCGCTGTTCGCCTTCCTCTCGCAGGCGGTCACCGGCGTCTTCCTGGCCATGTACTACCGCCCGGACGCGGCCGGCGGAGCCTACGAGTCGGTGCGTCACCTCACCGACGAGGTCTTCCTCGGCGAGTTCGTGCGCGGCATGCATCGCTGGGGCTCGACCGTGATGGTCATCCTCGTCTTCCTGCACATGGCGCGCACGTTCTTCTGGGGCGCCTACAAGTACCCGCGCGAGCTCAACTGGGTGATCGGCGTCGTGCTGCTGATCCTGACGATGACGATGTCGTTCACCGGCTACCTGCTGCCGTTCGACCAGCGGTCGTTCTGGGCCACGGTCGTGGGCGTGAACATCAACGGCACCGGGCCGCTCGTCGGGCCGTTCCTGTCGGACTTCCTGCGCGGCGGTGCCGAGTTCGGGGCGACGACGCTCTCGCGCTTCTACGCGATCC
>JAXDHL010000184.1:0-5302 GCA_034664525.1 Solirubrobacteraceae bacterium | reverse complement strand
CAACTCCTACGGGCTGCTCGACGTGAATCGCAGCGGCAGCGAGTCCGCCGGCGAGCTCAACCCGCTTGACCGTGACCACAACGGCATGCTGTCCGACGACGAGCGCGACGAGGACGCCGACGGCCTGCCCAACATCGCCGAGATCAACAGCCGCATGTCGCCGGACTACTGGGCGGCCTGCTACTCGGCCGAACCGACCTACCCGGTCTCCTACGCCGGCACCAGCCCGACGGACGCCGACTCGGACGGCGACGGCATCCGCGACGGCGCCGACGACCAGGACCATGACGACGTCCCGAACATCATGGAGATGAGCCGGTTCACCGCCTCGAGCTACCAGTTCGACGAGACCGACGACAAGGTCACCGGCACCGTGACCGGCGGCGGGCTTGTCTGCCATCCGGACCCGGACCTCAAGCCTGAGGATCCGAGGCACCCGGACGCGTTCGGCCAGGTCAACCCGTTCAACCCGTGCGAGCCCGACCCGCAGTCGCGCACCTGCGGCCGCAACTTCGAGTTCGGCACGCTGCCGGCGCCGTTCGCCGGGCCGGACTGGTGGGCGCTCAACTAGGTCAGTCTCCTGACCAACTGCGTGATGCGAGGCCCGCCACCGGCGGGCCTCGCGCGTTTCCGGCGCGCTCGACGACCCCGGCCGGGTAGCCCTATCGGGTGCACGACCTCGAGCTCTTCATCGCCCTGCTCGCCGGCGTGGTCGGCCTGGTCTGGCTGGCCGGGCCGCTGCGGATCCCGTACCCGGTGCTGCTGGTCCTCGGTGGCCTGGGGGCCGGCCTGCTGCCGTTCGTGCCCAAGGTGGAGATCGAGCCGGGCTTCGTCCTGCTCGCGTTCCTGCCGCCGATCCTCTACCGCGCCGCCTGGACCTTCGCCGCCGAGGACGTGCGCATGCAGTGGCACGCGATCGCGCTGCTGGCGGTCGGGCTCGTGCTGGTCACGATCGGCGCGGTCGCGTGGGTGGCGCACGCCGTCATCGGGATCCCGTGGGCGCCGGCGTTCATCCTCGGCGCGGTCCTCGGCCCGACCGACCCGGTCGCCGCCACGAGCGTGATCCGCCGGCTCGGCGCGCCCGAGCAGATGGCGACGATCCTCGAGGGTGAGAGCCTGGTCAACGACGGCTCGGGCCTGACCGCGTTCCGGATCGCCGTCGGCGTGGCCGGGGCGGAGACGTTCCACCCCGGCGCCGCCGTGCTGCAGTTCGCCGGGGTCGCACTCGGCGGCCTGGCGCTGGGGGCCGTGCTCGGCTACGCCGGCACGCTCATCCGCCGCCGCCTGCAGGCGGCCGAGCTCGAGATCACCACCGGCCTCGTCACCGCCTACGGGGCCTTCGCGCTGGCCGAGCGGGTCGGGGTGTCGGGGATCCTCGCCGTGGTCGCGGCCGGATTCGTGGTCGGGCGCGCCGGCGCGTTCACCGGACCGGACACGCGCATCCAGGCGATCGGCTTCTGGCGGACGCTGAGCTTCGTTGCCGAGTCGACGCTGTTCCTGCTCGTCGGGCTGGCCTTCTCGTCGATCCTCGGACGCGGCGACATCCCGCTCGGGAAGGTGGCCGTCGAGTCGCTGGCGATCGCGGCGACGATCCTCGCCGTCCGGCTGGTCTGGATGTACACGGTGCCGTACGCCGCTGCACGGCTCGACCGCCGGATTGCCGGCGCGCGGCCGCTGACCGACCGGCGCGAGCGGCTGCTGCTCGGCATCGCCGGGATGCGCGGCGCCGTCTCGGTCGCCGCCGCGCTGGCCATCCCGGCCGGCACCGCCGCCCGCGACGAGGTCGTGCTGCTCACCTGCGGCGCCGTCCTGCTGACGCTCGTGCCGATCGCGCTGGCGCTGCCGGCGCTGATGCGCGCGCTGGGGCTCGTGCGCGAGGACGAGGCGCGACGGCGCTACGTCGACGCCCGCGTGCGCGTCCACGAGGCGGCGATCGACCGCGCGGAGGAGATCGGCGACGAGGGCGAAGCGCCGGAAGAGCTCGTCGCGCGCGCCCGCGAGGCCTACGACCTGCGGATCTCGCGCCTCGAGGCGTCGCGGCCGGAGGGCGAGCAGGACGGCGAGGACGGTGAGGCCGGCGACCGCGCCGACCGCTACAAGCGCGTGCGAAAGGCGCTGCTCGAAGCCGAGCGCGAGGCGCTGTCGGAGCTCAGCGACGCGGGCGAGGTGCGCGGGGAGACGCTGCGCGCGATCGAGAAGGAGCTCGACCTCGAGGAGTCACGGCTCGATCACTGAGCGACGTACAGGACGAGCGCGAAGCCCAGCGTGTCGCGGCCGCCCGGCGTGAGCACGCGCTCGCGCCCGCGGCGGGCCCAGGCGGCGACCTCGGGCGCGAGCGGGTCATCGGCGTGCTCGCGCGCCCAGCGCAGGCCGTTGTCGATCAGCGTCCACTCGTAGCGGTCCCACTCCTCGTCGGTGGTGACCGCGGCCCAGGTCGCCTCCAGGCCGGCCGGGTCGCTGCCGCGGATCAGGGCCGGCAGGTCGGGCAGCTCGTCCGCGGTCGCCCCGAGCGCGTCCAGATACGGCTGGCCGGGCTCGCGGCGCCAGAAGCCGTCGCCGATCAGCACCCGGCCACCGGGGGCGAGCCGCCCGGCCAGCGCCGGCAGGCCGCCCTCGACCGCGTGCATCGAGCCGATGCAGGCGACGAGGTCGAAGCTGCCGCCGAGACGGTCCTCGCCGCGGGCGTCCGCGAGCTCGAACTCCAGCCCGGCGGCGGGCACGCGCGCCGCCGCGCGGCGGCGCGCCTCCTCGATCTGGACCGCCGCGTCGTCGATGCCGGCACCGGTCGCCCCGAAGCGCTCGGCCGCGCGGATCAGCAGCTCGCCCGCGCCGCAGCCGACGTCGAGCACACGCGCGCCCGGGCGTAGGCCGGCATGGCCGAGCGCCTCGTCCACGCGCGCGGCCGACAGCGGGTTGTGGAAGGGCAGGTCGCCGTGGGTGATCGCACTGATGCGGGCCCGCTCGCTCATCGGGCCAGCAGCGTATGCGGGGGACTGTAACCCGGAAAGCCCATCGGGTTTGTAGTCTTCCCTCAGCCCACTTCGCCGGTGGGCAAACCGAGGAACCCTCACAGGAGCCCATGGAATGAGACACCCAGTCCCCCTCATCGCCGCGCTGGCCGCCGTCGCCATGACCGCGGTCGGCTGCGGCGGTGCGTCCGACAGCTCCAGCGGCGCGGCGGCGTCCGGCGCCACGAACGCGAAGACCACGCTGTCGCTCGTCGCCTACTCGACGCCGCAGGTGGTCTACGACCAGCTCATCCCCGGCTTCAACAAGACGGCCGGCGGGAAGGGCGTCGCGTTCAAGAGCTCCTACGGCCCGTCCGGCGACCAGAGCCGGGCGGTCGAGGGCGGCCAGAAGGCCGACTACGTCGCGTTCTCGCTGCAGCCGGACATGCAGCGCCTGGTCGACGACAAGATCGTCGCGCCGGGGTGGGACGCCAACGCCTCCAAGGGCTTCGTCTCCACGTCGGTGGTGACCTTCATCGTCCGCAAGGGCAACCCGAAGAACATCCACACCTGGGACGACCTGCTCAAGCCGGGCATCGAGGTCCTGACCCCGAACCCGTTCTCCTCGGGCGCCGCCAAGTGGAACATGCTCGCCGCAATCGGGGCCAAGGGCGACGGCGGCAAGAACCTCGGCGCCGGCCTCGCCTACCTGAAGCAGCTGATCACCAAGCACGTCAAGGTCCAGGACAAATCGGGCCGCGACGCGCTGCAGAACTTCACCTCGGGCACCGGCGACGTCCTCATCTCCTACGAGAACGAGGCGATCACGGCCCAGAAGAAGGGTCAGGACGTCGACTACGTGATCCCGCACGACACGATCAAGATCGAGAACCCGGTCGCGGTCACCAAGGACGCGCCGCCCGCCGCCAAGGCCTTCGAGGACTACGCGCTGTCGCCACAGGGCCAGCAGGTCTTCGCCGACTGGGGCTACCGGCCCGTCGACGCGGCCGTCCTGGCCAAGAACAAGTCGAAGTTCCCGGACCCGAAGAACCTGTTCACGATCCAGGACTTCGGCGGCTGGGACAAGGTCAACAGCGAGCTGTTCGACGTCGACAAGGGCAAGGTCGCCAAGATCGAGGCGGACGCGGGGGTGTCCACCGCCAAGTGAGCACGGCCGTCAGCATCGACCGGGGGAGCGCGCCGAAGGCGCTGCGAGGGGGCGTAGCCCCCGTGAGCCGCCTCGCGCTCGGCGTCAGCACGGTCTGGCTCAGCCTGATCGTGCTGCTGCCGCTGGCGGCGCTCGTCACGCGCTCGTTCGACGGCGGCCTGGACACGTTCTGGCATGCGGTCACGTCGCGTCAGGCGATCTCGGCGCTGCGCTTCACGGTGCTCGTGTCGCTGGTCGTCGCCGCGATCAACACGTTCTTCGGCGTGATCGTCGCGTGGGTGCTGGTGCGCGACCAGTTCCCCGGCAAGCGGATCGTCAACGCCCTGATCGACCTCCCGTTCGCGTTGCCCACGATCGTCGCCGGCCTGACGCTGCTGGCGCTCTACGGGCGCAACAGCCCGGTCGGCATCGACGTCTCGTTCACGAAGGCGGCCGTCGCGCTGGCGCTGCTGTTCGTGACGCTGCCGTTCGTCATCCGCTCGGTCCAGCCCGTCCTGATCGAGCTCGACCAGGAGATGGAGGAGGCCGCCGCCTCGCTGGGCGCGTCGCCGTGGACGACGTTCCGGCGCGTGATCTTCCCGAACCTCGTGCCCGCCCTGCTGTCCGGCGCCGCGCTGGCGTTCGCCCGTGCGGTCGGCGAGTTCGGCTCGGTCGTGCTGATCTCGGGCAACATCCCGTTCCAGACCCAGGTCACCTCGGTGTACGTGTCCAAGCAGATCGAGTCCGACAACCCGGTCGGCGCGGCGGCCGTGTCGGTCGTGCTGCTCGCGGTCTCGCTCGTCGTCCTGTTCGCCATCCGCGCGCTGGGGCAGGGCCGGAGGCCGCTCCGATGATGAGCGAAGCGAGGTCGGGCGATGTCTAGCCGGATCGGCCTGCGCATCGTCGCCCTCGGCTATCTGGCGCTGCTGCTGGTGATCCCGGTCGGCGTGGTCTTCTACCGCACGTTCGAGCACGGCGTGGGCGCGGTGATCGACTCCGTGACCACCCCGGCGGCGATCAGCGCGTTCTGGCTGACCGTCGAGGTGGCCGCGATCGCCGTTCCGCTCAACGTCGTGTTCGGGATCGCCACCGCGCTCGTGCTCGTGCGCGGCCGCTTCCCGGGCAAGCGGCTGCTGGACACGCTGATCGACCTGCCGTTCGCGGTCTCGCCGGTCGTGATCGGGCTCGCCCTGCTGCTGCTCTACGG
>JAXDHL010000183.1:0-7841 GCA_034664525.1 Solirubrobacteraceae bacterium | reverse complement strand
CTCGGCGTCCGTCTCGATCGGTGGGAACGTGTCGTAGTGGCAGGGGATGACCGTGGTCGGGCTGACGAGCTCGACGGCCGTCACGGCGTCGTGGCGGTCCATCGTGTAGTGGCCGCCGATCGGCACGAGCGCGACGTCGATCGGGGTGCGCCGGCCGGGCAGCGCCAGGTCGCTGAACAGGCAGGTGTCGCCGAGGTGGTAGATGACCGTGCCGCCGATCGAGATCACCAGGCCGGTCGGGATCGCCACGGTGCCGTTGGGCGTGGTCGAGGTGTGCCAGGCCGGGACGAGGCGCACCCAGCCCCAGTCGAACTCGACCGTGCCGCCGAGGTTCGGGTCGCGCACGTCCTCGATGCCCTGCTCGCCCAGCTCGCCGGCGACCTCGACGATCGAGACGACGGTCGACCCCGCGCGCTTGGCGATGTCGACGATGTCGCCGTAATGGTCGGCGTGGCCGTGGGTGAGCAGGATCACGTCCGGCGAGAGCTCGTCCGCCGACGCTGCCGCCTTCGGGTTGCCGGTCAGGAACGGGTCCACCAGCACCTTGACGGTGCCGTCGGTGAGCTCGAAGCAGCTCTGGCCGAGGAAGCGGATGTCGGTCATGTCTGGGTCTGTCCTCCCGTCGGGTTCTCCAGCTCGTGGGCCAGCTCGAGGCCGGCGGCGACGCCGACCAGCAGCGTGAGCCGCGTCTCCTCGGCGATCAGCCGGTGCACCGCGTCCTCCGCATCGGCTGCGGAGACCGCCTGACGGACCGCCTGGCGGTGCGCCTGGCCGAACCAGTCGGAGTCGTGCAGCGCCTGGTAGAGGATCTGCTGCAGCTGCGGCGCGCTGTGGGTGACGACCCGCTGGGCCTCCTCCAGGCGCGCCGGATCGGAGATCGCCTGGACGGCGGCGTCGACTTCCTCATCCGAGTAGGTGCGGCGTCCGCCCATCGGCGGGCACTATAGGTAGACCATGGCCGTCGCACTGACCTCGCTCTCCCACGGCGCCGGCTGCGGCTGCAAGATCGGCGCGGGCGCGCTGCGCCCGATCGTCGCGGCGCTCCCCCGGCCGACCGACCCGCGCGTGCTGATCGGCTCGGACACCGCTGACGACGCGGGCGTGATCCGGCTCTCCGACGATCTCGCGCTCGTGCAGACCGTCGACTTCTTCACGCCGATCGTCGACGACCCGTACGCGTTCGGGCGGATCGCCGCCACCAACGCGCTATCGGACGTCTACGCGATGGGCGGGACGCCGGTCAGCTGCCTGAACCTGGTCGCGTATCCGATCGAGCAGCTCGGCCCGGAGCTGCTCGGCGAGATCCTGCGCGGGGGCGCGGACGCCGCCGCGGCGGCCGGAGCCTCGGTGATCGGCGGCCACTCGATCGACGACCCCGAGCCGAAGTACGGCATGGCGGTCACCGGCACCGTGCATCCGGACCGGGTGCTGTCCAACGCCGGCGGCCGGGCCGGGGACGCGCTCGTGCTGACCAAGCCGCTCGGAGCCGGCGCGGTGGCGACCGCGGTCAAACGCGGGCTGGCGGACGGCGCGCTCGTCGACCGCGCGATCGAGGTCATGACGACGCTCAACGACGTCGCCTGCCGCCAGGCGCTGGCGGCGGGCGTGATCGCCGCGACCGACGTGACCGGCTTCGGCCTGGTCAACCACCTCAACGAGCTGGCGACCGCCAGCGGGGTCGCCGCCGAGGTCGAGGCCGCCGCCGTCCCCGCCATCGCCGGCGTGCTCGACCTGCTCGCCGACGACGCCGCGGTGGCCGGCGGCTCGCGCCGCAACCGCGCGTTCGCGGAGAGCACTCACACGACGTTCGCGGACAGCGTTCCGGAGCCGCTGCGACGGCTCGTCACCGACGCCATGACCTCCGGCGGGCTGCTCGTCGCGGTCGCCCCGGAGCGGGCGGGCGAGGTCGACGGCTGGGTGGTCGGGCGGCTTCTGGACGGCGAGCCCGGGGCGATCCGGGTGCGCTACTAGAGCTAGCGGACGCGGATCCGCGCCAGCGGCAGCCCGAGCACCAGCCCGATCAGCGCGCCGACGATCCCGGCCACGGGGTCGGCGGCCTGGATCGCCGCCGGCATCAGCGCCAGCACGACCACGATCGCGACCACGCCGAGCAGGTCGGACTCGACCTCCTCGTGGCGGCGCAGCGCCAGCAGGTCGCGGACAGCCCAGGCGGCGACGAGCGCAAGTGCGCCGCCATTGCCCCCGAAGGCGATCGTGTTGCCCGGCAGCGCGACCGACACCGCCATCCCGCCGACCGCGCCGGCCAGGAAGACGATCAGCGGCACCAGCGGCCCGTGCCGGCGCTCGAGCAGCCAGCCGAACAGGAAGATCGCCGACAGCGTGACCAGCTCGTAGCTCGTCCCGCCGAAGTTGGTCGCCGGGTACACGAGCGTGGTCGTCAGCAGCTTCCACCAGCCGTCCGAGAAGCCCTCGACGAGCACGAGCTTGGACGCCGCGTCGGCGGAGATCAGCGCTGCGAGCGTGGCCAGGACGCTGGCGAGCACGATCGCCACGGTGGCGAGCGGGCGCCCCTCGGCGCGGATACCGGGGATCTCGCCCGGGCGCAGGCGGCCGAGTGACGGGGCCTGCGGCCGGCGGCGCCTGGACGTCTTCGGGACCGCGCCCCTGTCGAGCTTCGGCGCCCGTTTGCGCAGCCGGTGCCCGCAATACGGGCATTCGGTGATATACGGGCTCACCTCGGCCCGGCAGTTCTTGCAGACGACGAACAGATCCGGGCTCCCGGCCATCTCAAACGATTCTATGGCCGCGCCGAGCTCGTCTGCTCAATCGTCTTCAAGAGCGGCGTCGCCGCCCTCGCGCTGGAACTCGGCGGCGCTGTAGCCCTCGTCCAGCAGGTCCGGATCGGCGTCGGTCTCGGCGTCGGCGACGGGCTCGAGGCGATCCAGCAGCTCGTCGAGATCCTCGGCCTCCCGCGTGAAGGCCGCCCACAGGTCCTCCTCGGACGGATCCTCCTCCTCGTGGTCGTAGGACCAGACCGAGCCGTCCTCGGTGTTGATCCACAGGCCGTTGCCCAGCTCGTCGTCGGCGATCGGCAGGACCTCGGTCGGCACGCGGTCGGGCCCGAGCGCGTCCAGGGTGCGCAGCACCTCCTCGGCCGACAGGAACGTGCGGACGGAGACCTCGGTGCCGGAGGCGGCGTCCGGGAGCGTGTTGGCCTCCGGCAGCGCGCCGTCGTGGGCTTCCAGGAAATCGCGGTAGGTGACGGGGAGCGCGTGCCCGGTGCGCTCCTCCAGCTCCTCCAGCGCCTCCTCGTCGGCCGGATCCCCGGTGTCCTCGAAGCGGATGCTCATGCTCGTCTCCTACCCACCGCTCGCGTCCACCAGATCACGGACCAGCTCGCCGAAGTCGTGGTTGGCCTCGTAGACCTTGCGTTGCCTGACCGCACCGTTGCCATTGTCCAGGATGTCGCGCAGGCCGTCGAGCGCATCCGCGGCGCCGAGGTCCTGCGCGTGCGGGCGCAGGCGCTCCAGCAGGCGTTCGGCCAGTGCCCTCGCCGGTACGCGGGCGGTGCTCGGGAGGTCGACGAGCTCGCCCTCGAGCCCGTGCCGCGCGGCCAGCCACTTGTTCTCCTCGAGCATCTCGTGGGGATAGTCCTGCAGCTCCCCGCCCGAGCGGTGGTGCTCGGCCAGCTCGCGGACCATCGCCTGCGTCAGTGCGCTGAGCGCGAGCGTGTGCTCGACGCGGGTCTGCGCGTCGCAGGCGCGGATCTCGACGGTGCCGAAGGCGGGATGGATGCGCACGTCGTACCAGAGCCACGTGTGGTCCTTGATCGCGCCTGACTCGACCATGAACGCCATCCGGCGCTCGTAGTCCGCCCAGCCGTCGTAGCGCGGGGGGATGCCGATCCGCGGGAACTGCCGGAACACCGGCGTCCGTGCCGACGCCAGCCCGGTGTCCTCGCCGCGGAAGAACGGCGAGTTGGCCGACAGGGCGAGCAGGATGGGGACGTGCACCCGCATCCCGTTGGCGACGTGGATCGCCGTCTCGGGATCCTCGATGCCGACATGCGTGTGGAGCCCGAAGATCAGCTCCTGGCGGGCGACCCAGCGCAGGTCGGCGATGAGATCGCGATAGCGCTCGCGCCCCGAGATGCGCTGGTCCTCCCACTTCGAGTACGGATGGGTGCCGGCGGAGGCGATGGCCAGGCCCTTCGCGGCCGCCCGCTCGCGGACCTGGGTGCGCAGCGCCCGCAGCTGGCCACCGGCCTCGCTCACGTTCGCACACGGCTTGGTCGCGATCTCGAGCACGGACTCGTGCAGCTCCGGCTTGATCTCCCCGGCGTCGGAGTCGCCGAGCAGCTCCTCCATCGCGTTGGCGAGGTCGTGGCCGCCGGCGTCGAGGATCATCAGCTCCTCCTCGATGCCGATCGTGTAGTCGGGTCCGGTGAATCGGTGGTCCACGGCGCGGGAACCTTAGAGGGCAGAGTGCGATGATCTGGTGATCACGAGACTGATTCCGACCGGAAGGAACCGACCATGGCCGTCGCTGAACTGAGCACCGACCGCCTGAGCGAGCTGCTCGGCGACGACGCGGACGATCTGCTGGGCTTCTCGAGCCCGGCCGTCCCCAAGGACCTGCTGCATCTCCCCGGCCCGGACTTCATCGACCGGGTGGTGACGCCGACCGACCGCAACCCGCAGGTCCTGCGCAACCTGCACCAGCTGTACGCCTCGGGCCGGCTGGCGAACACCGGCTACGTCTCGATCCTGCCGATCGACCAGGGCATCGAGCACTCGGCCGCGGCGTCGTTCGCGCCGAACCCGATCTACTTCGACCCCGAGAACCTCGTCAGGCTCGCGCTCGAGGGCGGCTGCAACGCGATCGCGTCGACCGTCGGCGTCCTCGGCTCGGTCAGCCGCAGCTACGCGCACAAGCTGCCGTTCATCGTCAAGCTCAACCACAACGAGCTGATGACGTACCCCAACGAGTATGACCAGGTGGCGTTCGCCTCCGTGCGGCGCGCCTGGGAGCTCGGCGCCGCGGGCGTCGGCGCGACGATCTACTTCGGCTCCGAGCAGTCGCGGCGCCAGATCGTCGAGATCGCACAGGCCTTCGAGGAGGCCCACGAGCTCGGCATGTTCACCGTGCTGTGGTGCTATCTGCGCAACAACGCCTTCAAGGTCGACGGGGTCGACTACCACACCGCCGCCGACCTCACCGGCCAGGCCAACCACCTCGGCGTCACGATCGAGGCCGACATCATCAAGCAGAAGCTGGCGACCAACAACGGCGGCTACGTCGCGCTCAACCAGAACGGCTCGTCGTACGGCAAGACGTCGAAGCTCGTCTACGAGAAGCTGACGACCGACCACCCGATCGACCTCTGCCGCTGGCAGGTCATCAACTGCTACAGCGGCCGCGCCCCGCTCATCAACTCCGGCGGCGCGTCCGCCGGGGACAGCGACCTCGCCGACGCCGTCAAGACCGCCGTCATCAACAAGCGCGCCGGCGGCACCGGCCTGATCTCCGGCCGCAAGGCGTTCCAGCGCCCGATGGACGACGGCGTGGCGCTGCTGCACGCGATCCAGGACGTCTACCTCAACGAGTCGGTCACGATCGCCTGAGGCCCTCCGCCGGCCGCCCAGGATCAGGGGGACATAAACGTTCCGGTAGCCTGGGCGGTCGATGCGGATGCGCCAGAGCCTGGCCGACTTCGAGTCGGCCTTCGTCGAGGACCTCGAACTCGAGCGTGAGCGCGCGGAGCACCAGCGCCGCCAGGCGGTGGTCCGCACCAAGCGCCGCCATATCGAGCATCAGCAGCGCCGCGGGACCGTCCGCTACACGCTGCTCGTGCTGGGGCTGCTGGCCACCGCGGTCCTCGTGACGATCGCGATGTTCCAGACGCTCTACATCGTGATGGGCTGACGCCGGCGCCCCGCGGACGCGCTTCTAGCGCGAGGAGAGCTTCTTCAGCGCGTCGTCGACCTCGGCCCGCGCGGAGCCGCCGCCGGCGACGTTCTCCTGCTGGATCTCGAGGTAGACCTCTTTGCGGAACACCGGGATGTCCCGAGGTGCCTGGATGCCGATCCGCACCTTCTCGCCCATGATCGACAACACCGAGACCTCGATGTCGTCACCGATCATGATGCTCTGGTTCGATTTTCTCGTCAGTACCAGCATCGACGACCGCCTCCCTGCCCCTTGCTCCACACGCCCGGGCACGTACCCGGACACCACCTAGACAAACTGCCTGCGCTGCGAGCATACCCCTCGCAGCGGCCGAAGTTGAGCGGTTGGGGTCGCCACCGGAGGGACTTCCGCTAGTTTTCCGCCCTCTATGACGCGTCGTTCACTCCGCCCGCACCTCAACCAGATCCGGTCCTGGGTCCGCCAGGGGCGGACGGACGCGTGGATCGCCCACCAGCTCGAGGTGACCGTCCAGCAGATCCAGGCCTTCAAGCGCGAGCAGGATCTCGAGCCTGACGGCGAGGCCAACGGGGCGGCCGAGGAGGTCGACCTGCGCGCGACCGACGACGAGGCGATCGCCGCCGAGCTCGAGGCCGAGGCCACGCGCAAGGCCGAGGAGGCGGCGAAGCAGGCCGAGGAGGACGCCAGGGCGGCGGAGGAGCAGGCCAAGCAGGCGGCCGAGGAGGGCACGACGGACGAGGACGCCAAGCCGGCTCCGCGCCGCCGCGCGCGCCGGCCGCGCAAGCGCAAGGCCGGCACGCCGCTCGAGGGCACCTTCGACCACGGCGAGGAGGGCTACGGCCTGTGGCTGGACCCGGCCGTGCAGGACGACCCGGTGTACGCCGAGTTCTGGGCCGGCCACCGCCCGATCGAGGTCGTCATCGAAGAGGACCAGATCGTGATCCGCCGCGCCGGCGGCGACGACGCCACCGGCGACGACGACTGACGCCGACGGGACGGCGCGCCGGCTCTACCACCGCCTCGGCTACGAGGAGGTCGCCGTCACCACGCGCCTGACGTGCTGGCTCTAGCCCTCGCGGAGCACGCGCCGGCCGCCCGCGAAGTCCGTCGCCTCGCGCAGGTAGCGGGCGAAGGCGGCGTCGCCGACCGTGCGGACGTCCCACGCCTCCGGCTGGTCGGGGGCGGACGCGACGGCCACGTCGGTCACCCAGCTGGTGCCGGAGTCGTAGAGGTCGACGAGCTCGGCGGTCGTGAACGGGCCACCGAGGCGGCGGCGCAGCTCCTCGACCACGCGGTCGGTCACGCGCTCGAGCAGGCGGCGGCTCTCGGGCGGCGCGGCGCGCAGGCGCCGCATCCCGTCCTCCCATTGGGGCATGGCGGTCTCGAACGGCATGCGCCGCCGAGGGTAGCCCGGATCACCCGCCGGGCAAGCCCCGGATGACGTAGCCCTTCTCGCCGGCGCGGACCATGCCCAGGGCGCGGGCCTCCGCCTCGAGCGTCCCCGGCCGGCGCAGCTGGTCGCGGCGCGCCGTGAGCTTCGCGTTCTCGGCCTTCAGCGTCTGCAGTTCGGCCGCGCGCTGCTTGGACTGGTGCCAGGTCGAGAACCACGTGCTGGTCGGGCCGATGTAGAGGTACAGCACGAGGCCGAGCACGCACAGCAGCGCGACGCGGCCGATGCGGTCCCAGCGGATGCCGTGGGGGGCCGGCGCCCGTCGGCGGGGACTGGTGGCGGAGGCGGCCATCGACGCGCCTTTCGGCGCATCCGCCTCCGCTCCTCCCGGTACGTCAGCTGCGGAACACGGTCCGTCCGGGGAACTCGGCGTCGGCGCCGAGCGCCTCCTCGATCCGCAGCAGCTGGTTGTACTTCGCGACGCGGTCCGAGCGCGACGGCGCGCCGGTCTTGATCTGCCCGCAGCCGGTGGCCACCGCCAGGTCGGCGATCGTCGTGTCCT
>JAXDHL010000182.1:0-3616 GCA_034664525.1 Solirubrobacteraceae bacterium | reverse complement strand
TTCGTCTGCTTGGTGGGGCGGCTGGACATCAGTTTTCTTAGTAACTAAGATACATGCGAGCTGAGAAGTCTACCGGCCCTCCCCCCGAGACGAAAGCGGGCGCACCATGAGCGAGAACACCATGCGGTTGGAGCTGGTCCAGGTCCCGGTCTCCGACGTCGATCGGGCCAAGGCCTTCTACACCGAGCAGGCCGGCTTCAACGCCGACCACGACCACGTCGTCAGCGACGAGATCCGCTTCGTCCAGCTCACCCCGCCGGGGTCGGCCTGCTCGATCGCAATCGGCACTGGAACGACGCCGATGGCGCCGGGCTCGGTGCAGGGTCTCCAGGTCGTGGTCGACGACGTCGCCGCGGTCCGCGCCGAGCTCGTCGCCCGCGGCGTCGAGGCCAGCGAGATCCAGGACTTCCCCTGGGGCTCGTTCACGTTCTTCAGCGACCCTGACGGCAACGGCTGGGCCGTGCAGCAACCGGTGCCGCGGGGCTGATCGCCGACGAAGCCCACCCGCGGTCGACGGCGGAGGGATCGCTCGCGGACGGCTCGACGCACGGGCGCTGGTGGCCCTCTTTCAGCCGCTGCGGCCGGCCACGCGCAGCTCCGCCAGATTCTCCAGCGAGGTCGCCGACACGCACTTCCGAGGCGGTCCCACGACCATCGGGCGCTTCAAGCCGGCGGGGCGGTTTTGGGCTCGAGGACGAAGACTTCCGCGGCGAGGTCGGGGTCGATGTGGTTGGCGCTCATGAAGGCCGTGACGGTGCGGCTG
This sequence comes from Solirubrobacteraceae bacterium, assembly GCA_034664525.1. GTDB lineage: Bacteria > Actinomycetota > Thermoleophilia > Solirubrobacterales > Solirubrobacteraceae > DATLGB01. Next base: position 2,853 of record JAXDHL010000182.1, on the reverse strand, counting down.
GTGAGGTCTTCGATGGCGGCGATGCAGTCTTCGCGGATCGCATCTTGGTAGGCGCGTCGCATGTCGAGCACCTGCTCGCCGCGGTTGCGGTCGGCCAGGAAGCGCTCCCCGGGCGTCAGCGAGTTCTGAAGCATGACGACGATGAGGTCGCGGTCGATCGTGGTCCTGGCTTTAGTCGGTCCGCGTCCGGTGTGTTCCGCCAGCAATCGGACGACCGTTTCGGAGATCGCGGCGTGCAGGTGGCCGCCGTCACCGCGGCCTTCCGAAGAGGTGTGCTGTCGGGCCATGCGGCCTTGCGTTCTCGTCTCCCTCTGAGGATGAACTCGCGGGGCAGAAAGGAAGGAGGCGGCAAACAAGCCGCGGCGCGAGTGCTGCGGGTCGCTGCGGCGGCACGTCAACACGGAGCGACCGTCCCGGGAGTCTGACAGGTGTCGACCCGCCGGTGGACGCGAATCTCCAGGCGCGGGCGCCGAGGGAGGTGTCAGATGGTGACGCAATCTCCCATTCTGGGCCGCCCAGGCGCGCTAGAGTTCCGTCTGAGAGGGAGCCTCGACCTTGACGCTGCAAGCTCGAACCGACGAAGTCGTGCTGTGAAGCGCTGGGGCTGATCCTCCGCCCTTTGCTGGAAACTCCTCCGCTCGCGGATTCCGGGCGGCAAGGGGGTTCCGAGGAGGCAGTGCCTCATGCAGGCATCCCAGAACGGCTTGGCCAACGGAAACGCCCCGTTCGTCGAGCAACGCGCGGGTGCGCCGGTGGAGCTCGACAACCTTCGTGCGAAGTCCCGACGCCAAGCGCACGTCATCGACACGCTGACCGGCGCGGTCCTGACGCTGCGCCGCGGAGCCGCCGCGCTGAAAGCCGGCAATGCTGCGCTGCGCGCCGACAATGACCGGCTGCACGGCCGCCGACGCGAGGGCCGGAACCCGTCATCCACGGCCGCCGAACCGGTCGAGGTCCGCCTTGCGCTTGACGCCCATGCGCCCGCGGCCGCGCGCGTTGCCGTCAAGCGTGCGCTGTGCGATCGGGTGCCGTCCGCGGTGCTGGACCGTGCGCAGTTGCTGGTCTCCGAGCTGGCGACCAACAGCGTGCTGCACAGCGGCGCGCTGCCCGATGACGAACTCGTCCTGCGAGTCCAGTCCTCGAAGACGACGGTCCGCCTCGAAGTCGAAGACTGCGGCGGCGGCGACTCCGTCGTGGCGCGGCAACCGGATCGGGGCGGAGGCGGGGGCTTCGGACTCGACCTCGTGCGCACGCTCAGCGAGCGCTGGGGCGTCGAATACGCCGCCGGCGGCGGAACCCGCGTCTGGGCGCAACTGTCGCTCCGGCCGCTTGACCGCGCGGTGACTGCCGCCTCCTGAAAGGTCGCCCTGACCACTGTTGCGGAGTTCCCCTCTCGATCGCCGGCCGCGAGGCGCGGGCTGGTCTCCGCGGGTCCCGTGCGCTACGCGGGCGGGGTGTTGGCGATCGCGGCCGGCTACTACGCGTTTGCCGTGGGCGGCAAGGCGCTCCTGCTCACCGGTCCGGCCGGCGAGTTCTGGCCAGCCGCCGGCCTCGCGGTCGCGGTGCTGTATCTGGGCGGTTTGCGCTGGTGGCCGGCCATCCTGCTCGGCGACGCCGGCTCACTGCTGCACGACGTCCTCTCGGATCAGCTCGCGGTGCCGCTGGGGACCGCGCTGGCGCAAGCTGTAGGCGACATGGCGGGCCTGCTGGTTGCCGCGATCATCCTGCGGCGGCTGGCCGGCCCGCGGGCCGCGATGGACCGCTTGCAGCAGGTCGGCGCCGTGCTTGTCGCGGTCGCCACGGGCGCGGGGATCAGCGCCGCCGTCGCCATGATGTCGGTCTGGGCGGGCGGGCTGATCACGGTGTCGGAGATGAGCGTCTTCTGGCGCAGCTGGTGGCTGGGCGACCTTGCCGGCGGGCTGGTCGTCGTCCCCCTTGCCCTCGCGTGGGCGCGGCCGCCGGCGTTGCAGTACCACGGCGTCAAGCAGGGCGCGCTCATGGTCGCCGCCGTGATCGGGCTCAGCGTGATCACGGTTTCCGCTGACCAGCCGCTGCTGTACCTGATCTTCCCCGCGTTCATCTGGGCTGCCGTGGGGTTCGGCCCGCGGGGCGCGACACTGGCGGTCGCCGTCGCGGTCCTGATCGAAGTCTGGGCCACGTCGAAGCAGCTCGGACCGTTCGTGGAGCACTCGCCCACCTCCAACGCGCTCATGCTTCAGCTCAGCATCACCGTCGCGGCGCTCACAACGCTGTGCCTGGCCGCGATCGTGAGCGAGCGCGAGCGAAGCGCCGGCGAACTCGCCGAGTCGCGTGCGCTGAATGGCAGGGCGGCGGCCGACGAACGCCGCCGGATCACGGGCGAACTGCACGACAGCGCGCAGAACCGGCTCGTGTCCCTCATCATCCGGCTCGGCCTGGCCGAGGAGAAGACGCAACAGGGCGCGCCCGAGGTCGCTGCCGCCCTCACGGGCTTCATCCGGGACGCGGAGGGCGTCCTCGACGAGCTGCGACGCATCGCGCATGGTGTCCCGGGGTCGGGGCTGACCACCCTCGGGTTGGCCGGTGCCTTGCGCGCCGAGTGCGCGGCCAGCGCGGTGCCGGTGCAGATCGCCGCCGACGACATCGAGCCCAGCCTCTCTGCGATCGAGACCGCCGTCTATCTGTGCTGCCTCGAAGCTGTCCAGAATGCGTCCAAGCACGCCGGCCGCGGCGCCTCCGTGAGGATCGACCTGCGGCGCACAGGCGATGAGCTCGCGTTCAGCGTCCATGACACCGGCCACGGTTTCGATCCGCGAGCCAACGGGCGGCCCGGCGTGACGAGCTCCGGGGCCCGCATCGAGGCCGTAGGCGGCC
>JAXDHL010000181.1:0-8978 GCA_034664525.1 Solirubrobacteraceae bacterium | reverse complement strand
GTCTTCATCGCGACGGCGCCGGGATCGCCGCGCCGTCGCTGATGCCGAGACTGCCTGGCTGGTGAAAGACCGGGGGCGTGGGCGGAAGACCGTCACCATGACGGTCAAGTGACCACACCCCCCTGGGGAAACCGCCGCTCCTCGCGCCGCCACCGCGGCGCTGCTGCGCGCCCGGCCCTAGTGTCCCGATTCGTTAATTCGGGTGCACCGAGAGGGATGCCGGCCCGTGTCTGCCGGTGCATGGTGCCCGTTGTCGTACTGGTGGTCCGGCTGCGGGCGCCGGGTGCCGGCAGACGCGGGCCGGCGCCGTCCGAGTGCACCCGAATTACTGAATCGGGACACTAGGTCTCGCTGACCACGCGCAGGATCACGCTGCGGGGGCTGCGCCGGGCCGCCTCCAGCACCGGGTCCAGCTCGTCCTGGCGCAGCTCGTGGGCCGCCTCGACCGCCACGATCAGCGGCTGGCTGCCGGTCCCGGCACGGTCGATGACGCGCCCGACCTCGTCGGATTCCCGCACGAGCGTCTCCGGCGACGGCACGGCGAGGACGACCTCGCCGGCGTCCGGGACCTCGAGCCGCCCCTCGGCGTCGGCCCCGAGGCCGACGACCACCACGTCCCCGTCGGCGACGCTCTGCGGGGGATTCGCCCGTAGCCGCTCCTCGACGATGCCGTTCTGGAATACCTCGACGATCAAGGTCGGTTCGACGGTCATGACGCGTCTGTACCCGCCTCGCCGGGGGTCCTAGTGCTTGAAATGCCGGCGGTGCGTGAACACCATCGAGATCCCGGCGGCGTCCGCGGCCTCGACCACCGCCGGGTCGTTCTTGGACCCGCCCGGCTGGATGATGCTGCGCACGCCGGCGTCGATCGCCGCCTGCGGGCCGTCCGGGAACGGGAAGAACGCGTCGGACGCGAGCGCCGATCCGGTCAGGTCCGACCCGGCGTCGGCGGCCTTCTCGATCGCGATCCGGACGGAGTCCACGCGACTCATCTGGCCGGCGCCGATCCCCACCGACGCCAGATCGCGGGCGATCACGATCGCGTTCGAGCGCACGTGCTTGCAGACCTTCCAGGCGAACAGCATCTCGCCCCACTCGTGCTCGGTCGGCTTGCGCTCGGTGACGACCTCCATCGCCGACCGGTCCTCGAGGTCGATGTCGCGGTCCTGCACCAGCAGGCCGCCCATCACGCGCTTGAGGTCGCGCTCGCCGATGTTGGGGCGGCGGCGCTCGTTGTCCTCGAGGATGCGGACGTTGGGCTTGGCGGCCAGGACCTCGAGCGCCTCGTCGGTGAACTTCGGCGCGAAGACGACCTCCGCGAACTGGCTGACCAGGCGCTGGGCGAGCGGCGCGTCGACGGTCCGGTTGAAGACGATGATGCCGCCGAACGCCGACTTCGGATCGCACGCGAACGCCTTCTCGTAGGCCTCGATCGCCGAGCCGCCGACCGCGCAGCCGCACGGGTTGCCGTGCTTGACGATCGTGCAGGCGGGCAGCTCGAACTCCTCGACCAGCTGGCGGCCGCCGTTGAGGTCGAGCACGTTGTTGAACGACAGCTCCTTGCCGCCGAGCTGGCGGACCATCGACAGCACGTGCATGCGCGAGCCGACCTGCGCGTAGTAGGCCGCCCGCTGGTGCGGGTTCTCGCCGTAGGAGAGGTCGAGCACCTTCTCGAAGGCGCTCATCATCACCGGCGGGAAGTCGTCCTGGCGTTCGGCGAACCAGCGGGCGATCGCGTTGTCGTAGCGGGCGGTGTAGGAGAACGCCTCCGCCGCCAGGCTCTCGCGCGTGTTGAGCGACAGGCCGCCGCCGGTATCCGAGAGCTCCTGCAGCACCGCGTCGTAGCTCTCGGGGGACGTGACGACCGCGCTGAACGCGAAGTTCTTCGCGGCGGCGCGGACCATCGTCGGGCCGCCGATGTCGATGTTCTCGATCACCTCGTGCTCGGCGGCGCCGCGCCGCGAGGCGACGGCCTCGAACGGGTACAGGTTCACGCACACGAGGTCGACGAACTCGATCTCGTGTTCCTCGGCCGCAACCATGTGCGACGGCTCGTCGCGGCGGGCGAGCACGCCGGCGTAGAGCTTCGGGTGAAGCGTCTTGACCCGCCCGTCCATGATCTCCGGGAAGCCGGTGAAATCCGAGATCGAGCGGACCCCGATCCCGGCCTCCTGGAGCTCGCTGGCCGTCCCGCCGGTCGACACGATCTCGATGCCGAGCTCCTGCAGGCCCTTCGCGAAATCGACGATGCCCGTCTTGTCGGAGACCGAGAGCAGCGCCCGGCGGATCCGCACCTCACCTGGCTGGGTCACGTGACGGGAATCTACCGGTCGATCAGGATCCGACGCGGGTGGGCCGGATCGCGCCGCACGGCGCCCGCGGCGATCCGGCGGATCGCCTCGCACAGCAGCTCGTGCTCGTGCTGGCGCAGCGCATCGTGGACCTCGCGCTCGGTCGTCGCGCGCGGCAGGCAGACGCCGCGCTGGAAGATGATCGGCCCGGAATCCACGCCCTCGTCGACGAAGTGGATGGTGACGCCGAAGACCTTGACGCCGTAGTCGAGCCCCTGCTGGATCGCGTGGATGCCCGGGAAGGCCGGCAGCAGCGCCGGGTGGACGTTGATCACGCGCTCCGGGAAGGCGGCGAGGAAGCCCGGCGTCACCAGCTGCATGTAGCCGGCCAGCACCACCAGCTCGACGCCGTTCTCGGCCAGCCAGGCGGCCATCGCCGCGTCGCGCGCCGCGCGGTCGGCGTGGCCAGCACGCGGGAACGCGCGGCTCGCCACGCCGGACTGCCGGGCCCGCTCGAGCGCGAAGGCGTCCGGCTTGTCGGAGCCGACGGCGACGACCTCGACCCCGTCGCGGCCGTGCACGACGTCGAGGATCGCCTGCAGGTTCGTGCCGGCCCCCGAGGCCAGCACCCCGACACGCACTACGCCACGACCAGCTTGGGGAAGCGGCCGCCGGTGGAGCGCAGGGTTCCCGCGTCAATCAGTGCGTCGACGCGGGCGAGCACCGCGTTGCCGGTCAGGTGGGCGAAGGTGCCGTACTGCGGCAGCCCGTCGTAGGCGTACTTGACGATCACCTTCGAGCGCCCGCCGCGCAGGATCTCGACCGCCCGCGTGCGCCCGACCTCGGGCTCGGCCGCCTCGACGACGCTCAGGATCGCCTCGTCGAGCGCCGTCGCGGCGCCCGCGGTCAGCGGCCGGGCCGCGAGCTGCCGCGCGCCCCGCGCCGCCCGCGACGCCGCCGGCGGGGGCGGCTCCGGCCGCACGCTCGGCTCGCAGACGTCACAGCACGGCACGCCCTCGTCGGGGGCGGGCGGCGCCTGGTCGCCGAAGTGGCGCAGGATGCCGGCGCGCCGGCACTCCGAGCCCTCGACCCAGCCCCAGACGCTGCGGTACTGGCGCCAGCGCGCCTTCGTCGCCTCCTGGGCGGAGGTGCGGCAGATCGCCCGCGCCCGGCCGTCCCACTCGCCGGTGATGCGCCCGAGGGCGCGGTCGGGCGGCGACGGCGCCGGCTGGATCACGCCGGCGCGGGCGAGGTGGCCGAGGATCGCGCGCACGGCGTCCCCCTCGCGGTCGTCGATCAGGTGCCCGAGCTCGTCCATCCCGAGGTCGTAGCGGCCCTCGGCGCCGCGCGCCACGACACGCTTCGCCACCGCCACGATCTTGTCCTCGTCGACGGTCGCGCGCTCGATGAAGAACACGTGCAGGCCCTTGTCGCGGCCGCCCGCGAACAGCAGGCAGCGCGCCGGGTTGCCGTCACGGCCGGCGCGGCCGGCCTCCTGGTAGTAGGCCTCGATCGAGCCGGGCACCGACTCGTGGCAGACCGTCCGCACGTCCGCCTTGTCGACGCCCATGCCGAACGCGTTGGTGGCGACGACGACCTGGACCTCGCCGGCCATGAACCGGCGCTGGGTCTCCGCCCGGCGATCGCGCGGCAGGCCGGCGTGGTAGGGCAGCACCGAGACGTCGAGCCCGCGCGCCAGCCGCGAGGACAGCCGCTCGCACTCCGCGCGCGTGCCCGCATAGACGATCGCCGGCAGCGCGCCCTGCTGCGCCAGCGCCGCCTCGATCCCCCGGTGGGTCGCCTCCTTGGTGGCGGACGGGACGACCGCGAAGGTCAGGTTCGGCCGGTCGAATCCCGTCGCCACCCGCACCGGCTCCCGCAGCCCGAGCCGGGTGACGATGTCGGCCGCCACCTGCGGCGTCGCGGTCGCCGTCGAGGCCACCAGCGCGTCCGCCCCCAGCCAGCGCGCGGCGTCCGCCAGCCGGAAGTAGTCCGGCCGGAAGTCGTGCCCCCATTGGGAGACGCAATGGGCCTCGTCGACCACGAACAGACCGACCCGGGCGCCGCGCAGCCGCTCGACGAACCCGGGCGACGAGAACCGCTCCGGCGCCACGTAGAGCAGCCGCAGGTCCCCGCGCACCGCGGCGTCCAGCGCCCGCCGGTTGGCGGCCGCGTCCTGCTGGGCGTTGATCAGCGCCACCTTGCCGGGCGCGACCCGCTTCAGCGCCTCGACCTGGTCCTGCATCAAGGACACGAGCGGCGAGACCACGAGCGTGAGATCGGTGCGCATAAGCGCCGGCAGCTGGTAGCAGAGCGACTTGCCCGAGCCGGTCGGCATGACCACGAGCACGTCGCGGCCGCCGAGCGCGGCGTCCACCGCCTCCCGCTGCCCGCGCCGGAACGCCGGGAAGCCGAACAGCTCCGCCAGCGCGGCGACGGGCTCGGTCGCGTGGGCCACCGGCTCAGGCGGGGCGGGGCCCATCCCGGGCAGCGACATCGCGGAGTGATCGGTGACGGCCACGAGGACGGATCAACCTACCGCCGCCACCCGACGGCACCGCGGATCGGCACAAACTTGTGACAGATGCCCGGGCTCAGGCCCGGACGAGCGGGAGCACGTTCTCGAACGCGTCCTTGCCCTGGGCCGACGCCTCGGTGTCCGGCAGCGGGTAATCGCCGGAGAAGCAGGCGTCGCAGTGCTCGCCGCGCTCGCCCTCGATCGCCGCATAGACGCCGTCGAGCGACAGGTAGGCCAGCGAATCGCACCCCAGCTCGGCCGCGATCTCGTCGATCGTCCGGTCGTGGGCCACCATCTCCTCGCGCGTGGACATGTCCACGCCGTAGTGGCAGGGGTTGCGGATCGGCGGGGCGGAGATGCGCAGGTGGACCTCGGCGGCGCCGGCGTCGCGCAGCATCTGGACGATCTGGCGCGTGGTGTTGCCGCGCACGATCGAGTCGTCCACCACGACCAGCCGCTTGCCGGCCACGACCTCGGGCAGCGGGTTGAACTTCAGCCGCAGGCCGTGCTTGCGCAGCTCCTGGCCGGGCTGGATGAAGGTGCGGGCCACGTAGCGGTTCTTGACGAACCCGTCGTCCTGGGGGAGCCCGGATGCGCGGGCGTAGCCGCGCGCGGCGGCGTTGCCGGAGTCCGGCACCGCGATCACCATGTCGGCCTCGACCGGCGCCTCACGCGCGAGGATCTCCCCCATGCGCGAGCGCGAGGTCTGGACGACCCGGCCCTCGAGCCGCGAGTCCGGCCGCGCGAAGTAGATGTGCTCGAAGACGCAGAACGCGCGCCGCGCGCCCTCGACGACCTGGCGCGTGCGCAAGCCGTTCTCGCACAGCGTCACCAGCTCGCCCGGCTGGACCTCGCGCAGGTACTTGGCGCCGATGATGTCGAACGCGCAGGACTCCGACGCCACGCAGAAGCGGTCGCCGAGCATGCCGAGCGCCATCGGCCGCAGGCCGGCCGGGTCGCGGAATGCGCACACGCGGTCCTTGGTCATGACGACGGTCGAGTAGGCGCCGCGCAGGCGCGTCATCACGTCGGCGATCGCGTCCTCGATCTCGTCCGCCGCGTGGGTGGACAGCAGGGCGGCGATGATCTCCGAGTCCGACGTCGAGCGGAACGCGACGCCGTCCTCGCGCAGCGAGCCGTGCAGCTCGACCGCGTTGACGAGGTTGCCGTTGTGGGCCAGCGCGACCTCGCGCTTGTCGGCCCGCCAGACCGGCTGGGAGTTCTCCCACGAGTTGGCGCCGGTCGTCGAATAGCGGACGTGGCCGATCGCCATCTCGCCGCTCAGCGCGCGCAGCTTCTGCTCGTCGAAGACCTGGTTGACGAGCCCCTGGTCGCGCACGGCCATGATCCGGCCGCCCTGCGATGCGGCGATGCCCGCCGACTCCTGCCCGCGGTGCTGCAGCGCGTAGAGCGCGAAGTACGACAGCCGGGCGACGTCGTGGCCCGGCGCATACACGCCGAAGACGCCGCACTCGTCCCGCGGTCCGTCGCGGGGATCAAGGAGATCGGTGATCGAGTCGGTCACGTGTGACGGACGGGAGGAGCGACGACGGGATGGACCCCACTGACGCAAGTTGAGGCTAGCAGTGCCGTCGGCGGCCAACGCACCGTTCGCTTGCGTTTCGACACGCCCAGCGGGGAGGATGGCCGAATGCGCGCCAAACGACTCACTGCGGCCTTTGCCGCCCTCCTGCTTCTGGCTCTGGTCGCTCCGGGAGCGGGCGCCGCGACGTGGACCGAGATCGCCTCCGGCACCACCAGTGAGATCAGTGCGGTGGAGTACCAGAGCGCCACCCGCTTCTGGTTCACGACCAAGGCGGGCGAGATCTTCACCCGCAACGCCGGCGGCAGCTTCTCCCGGACGTTCGGGCCGAGTGCGATCCCGCTCAACGACATCGAGTTCGCGCCGGGCTCGAACACCGGCTTCGCGGTCGGAAACGCCGGCCAGGTGCTGCGCTCCAGCGATGGCGGCGCCACCTGGGTCAACGTGAATCCGGTCGGCGCCCCGATCCCGGTCTCCAAGAAGGCGACCTCCTCGACGTTCAACGACTGCACGGCGACGGAGCCCCTCGGCGACGTGAACGCCGTGCGCTTCGCGGGGGCCGGCCGCGTGTGGATCTTCGCCGAGGGCTCGCAGATCGCCAAGTCCGAGGACGCCGACCTGGGCGGCGCCGGCAAGTGGGTCGATGCCAACCGCGCCGCCGACAACACCTGCAAGGTGCCGATGACCTACAACCAGGGCGGCGGCGACGCGTTCTTCCCGCCGTCCAACCCCGACGTCGGCTACATCTGCTCGTCGTTCTTCGGTGAGGTCTTCTTCACCTCGAACGACCTCGCGAACGCCGCGGCCAAGAAGACCGGCAGCTGCGGCAACGGCACCCTGTTCAACCGCCGCATGGCCGGGGACGCGGACAACCCGAACCGCATGTGGGCCGTGGCGCCCGGCGGCGGGAACTCGTCCTACCTGCAGCTGACCACCGACGGGTGGACGAGCGCGGTCGCGTTCACCTACGCGCAGCCGGACAAACGGGAGCTCGGGAGCCCCTACGACGTCGATTACGCCGGTGGGACGGTGCTCGTGGCCGGCGATGCGGGCATGCTGTTGAACTCGACCGACGGCAAGACGTTCTTCTACGTCGATGCCACCGGGCCGCTGGCCTCCGAGGGCTGGCGCGCCGGCTCGCTCGCCGGCGCCAGCGCCGCGGCAGTCGGCGGCGTGGGCGGCAAGCTCGCCGTCTCCAGCGACGCGAACGGGACCAAGCCGACGCCACTGGCCGCCTCGAGCCCGCCGCTGGTCGGCAAGGTCGCGAAGAAGCAGGGGAAGTACGTCGTCCTGCGCGTCAACGGCCGCCTCGGGGTCCCGGCCGGTGTGAGCAAGGCGGCCGCCTGCAAGGGCACGATGAGCCTGTCGGTCTACAAGGCCAAGAAGCGACTCGCCCAGCAGAGCGCGAAGCTCGGCTCGACCTGCAAGTACGCGAAGACCGTCAAGGTCAAGCGCTCGAAGGTCGGCACGGCCAAGCGGCTCAAGCTGAAGGTGGCATTCAAGGGCAACAGCGTGCTCGCGCCCCTGAGCTCGACCTACAGCGTCAGGGTCAAGTAGCGGATCGGCCCGGGTCGCCTGCCTAGTGCAGGCGACCCGCGAGGCCGTCGCGGTGCGCGCGCGCCAGGTCCTCGACGGCGACCGCCACGCCGTCGCCCAACTGCAGGACGTCGCCGCCGACCTCGCCGATCACCCGCGCCGCGCCGCCGAACGCGCTCAGCGCCTCGCGCGTCGCCGAGACCACGAACGCGCCCGGCCCCTCGCCGAACAGCGCGGCCTCGTCGGCCGGCGCGAGCGAGACCCGTGCGCCGCGGCCGGAGGCGATGCAGCACTCGGCCAGGGCGACCGCGACGCCGCCCTCGGCCACGTCGTGCACGGAGCGCAGCGCGCCGGAGCGCACGCCGCGGCGCACGGCGGCGTGCAGCGCGTTCAGCTCCCCGAGGTCGGCGGCCGGAAGCTCGGTCGCGAGCTCCTCCCCGCGCAGCTTGGAGAGCTCCGAGCCACCCAGCGACGGCGCGTGGCAGCGGGCGGCGATGATCGCCACGACGTCGCCGTCGCCCGCGAAGCCGAGCCGCCCGGCAGCCCGCGCGTCCGGCAGCTCGCCGACCATGCCGACCACCGGCGTCGGGTAGATCGGGCCCCCGCCGCCCTCGTTGTAGAGCGACACGTTGCCGCCCACCACCGGGACGTCGAGCGCCCGGCAGGCGTCGGCGAGGCCGGCGACCGCGCGCGACAGCTGCCACGCGATGTGCGGCTTCTCGGGGTTGCCGAAGTTCAGGCAGTTGGTGAGCCCGAGCGGCTCGGCGCCCGCCGCCGCCAGGTTGGCCGAGCATTCGAGCACCGCCTCGACCGCGCCGCGGTACGGGTCGCAGGCGACGCGGCGGCCGTTGCCGTCGATCGACACCGCGATCCCCGGCCGGGGCGCGTCCTCGCCGGCGGCCGGCGGCGACGGGTCGATCATCAGCACCGCGGCGTCGCACTCCTCGGGCCGGCGCACGGTGCGCGACCCCACCAGCCAGTCGTACTGGCCGAACGCCCAGCGGCGCGAGGCGAGGTTGGCCGAGCCGATCAGCGCCAGCAGCGTGTCCGCCACCCCGAGGTCGCCGGCCGGCAGCGAGCGCGGCGGCGC
>JAXDHL010000180.1:0-11420 GCA_034664525.1 Solirubrobacteraceae bacterium | reverse complement strand
GCACGGCGCCCTGGCAGACTGCGGTGCGCATTGGACCCCACACGACCCGAGTACCTCCTCTCAGACGGGCTGCGGTCCGCAGACCTGCGGGCGCTGCTGGCCGAGCGGCTGACCCTCGCCGACGAGGCCGCGCCGGCCGCGTCGCGCACCTACTACGACACGTTCGATGGGCGCCTGCGCGCCGCCGGGCTCGAGCTCGTGCACGCCGACGGCCGCCTGGCGGCGGTCGACGCGGCCGGCCGCGAGGTGGCCGGCATCGAGCTCGCCCGCGCGCCTGACGCGGTGCGCGCGGCGGACCTGCCCGAGCTGGCGGACGCGCTCGACGTGCGCGCGGCGACCCGGATCGCGCGCGTGCGGGTGCGCCGCCGGGCCCTGCGGGTGCTCGACGGCGAGCGCAAGACGGTCGTGCGGATGGCGCTCGAGGACCCGGGCGAGCCGCTGTCGCCGCGGCTGCTCGTGCGCGCGGTGCGCGGCTACGACAAGGCGCTGCGCCAGGTCCGCGGCGTGCTCGAGGACGACCTCGGTCTGGTGACGGCGACCCGGCCGCTGGCCGACGACGCCGTGGCGGCGACGGGCGGCGTGCCGGGCGGCGTCTCCTCCAAGCTCGACGTCGCGCTGGACGGGCGCGCCCGCGCCGACACCGCCGCGGTCATCGTCGCCACGCGCCTGCTCGAGACGATCGAGGCCAACGTGCCCGGCACGCTGGCCGACATCGATCCGGAGTTCCTGCACGACCTGCGCGTCGCGGTCCGGCGCACGCGCGCCCTCCAGCGCGAGCTCAAGCGCGTCTTCCCGCCGGCGGAGCTCGCGGCGTTGCGGGATGAGTTCCGCTGGCTGCAGCAGATCACGGGCCCGACGCGCGACCTCGATGTTCACCTGCTCGAGCTCGAGGAGGCGACCGACCCGGGCCTCGCGCCGCTGCAGGAGCTGCTGGCGGTCGAGCGCCGGCGCGCGCAGCGGCGGATGGCGCGCGCGCTGCGCTCCGACCGCACGCGCGAGGCGCTCGACGGCTGGCGCGCGCTGCTCGCCGGCCTCGGCGAGCGGCCGGACGCCGACCGCCCGGACGCGGGCACGCGGGTGGCGAAGGTCGCCGCCAAGCGCATCCGCGCCGTCTATCGCCAGATGGTCGCGATGGGCGAGGCGATCGGCGATGACACCCCCGCCGAGGCGCTGCACGACCTGCGCAAGAAGGGCAAGGAGCTGCGCTACCTGCTCGAGTTCTTCGCGAGCCTGTTCCCCGAGTCCGAGGTCACGCCGATGGTCAAGACCCTGAAGGCGCTGCAGGACACGCTCGGCCGCTTCCAGGACCACGAGGTCCAGGCGGCGGCGCTGCGGGCGCTCGGCAAGCGGGTGATCGACCACGACGAGGGCGCCGGCGCGCTGATGGCGATGGGCGTGGTGGTCGCGCGGCTCGAGGCCGGGCAGGTGGCCGCCCGCGCGGAGTTCGCGGAGCGCTTCGCCCCGTTCGCGTCCAGCGCGCGCCGCAAGGCCGTCGAGGCGACGTTCCGGTGAGCACCGTCCTCGCGACCTACAACATCAAGGGCGGCGTCGGGAAGACCTCGGCGGCGGTCAACCTGGCCGCGATGGCCGCCCGCGGCGGCGCCCGCACGCTCTTATGGGACCTCGACCCGCAGGGTGCGTCGACCTATCTGTTCCGCATCCGTCCCCGCGTCAAGGGCGGCGGGCGCAAGCTCGTCCGTGGTCGCAGCGACGTCGACGCGCTGATCAAGGGCACCGACATCGACGGCCTCGACCTGCTGCCGGCCGACTTCTCCTACCGCCACATGGACCTGGCCCTGGACGCGGCCAAGAAGCCCACGCGCTCGCTCTCGCGCGTGCTCGCCCCGCTCGCCGCCGAGTTCGACTACGTCTTCCTGGACTGCCCGCCGAGCATCTCGCTGGTGTCCGAGAACGTGTTCGACGCCGCCGACGTCCTGCTCGTGCCGATCGTCCCGGCGACGCTGTCCTCGCGCACGTTCGACCAGCTGCTCGAGGTGGTGGGCGACGCCGCCACGGTGCTCGCGTTCTTCTCGATGGTCGACGGGCGCAAGCGCCTGCACCACGAGATCATGGAGACGCTGCGGGCCGAGCGCCCGCAGGTGCTCGATGCCGCCATCCCGGCCGCCGCCGACGTGGAGCGCATGGGCCTGCACCGCGCAGTGCTCGAGGACTTCGCCGCCCGCGGCCGCGCCGCGATCGCCTACCGCGCGCTGTGGGACGAGGTGCGCGCCCGCATCTAGTATCGCCGGCCGATCTCCCAGTGGTGACCGAACGGGTCCTCGATCCGGCCGAGCAGCCAGCCGTGCTCGTCGAGGACCGGATGCACCTCGCGCGCGCCGAGGGCGAGGGCGCGCTCGACCACCGCGTACGGCTCGTCGGTCACCAGCAGCAGCCGGACCGTCGTCCCGCCGAGCGACTCTGGCGAGTGGTGCGCGTGCTCCGGCGACTCGTCCGACACCCAGAACGTGGTGTCGCCGACCGCCAGCGTCGAGACCACCGACTCGTGCGCATCGGTCCCGCCGACGCGGTAGACCTCGCGGGCCGCGAACGCGTCCTGGTACCAGGCGACCGCCGCACGGCCGCGCCGGACCGACAGCTGGGCGGAGACGCCGGGCATCAGCGGACGGTATACACGCCGGTCGACTCGGCGTGATAGCCCTTGGCGCCGACGGCGAGCGCCAGCGGGCTGCGGGGGTCCTCCCCGGCGGCGAGCCGCTCCAGCGCGTCGCGGAAGCCGTGGCGCGGCGTCCAGCCGAGGTCGGCGCGGGCGCGGGCGTTGTCGTAGACGCGCTCGATCGACGGCAGCATCGTCCACCCCAGCTCGGCATAGACGTCCTCGAACTCCGGGACCCGCCGGCGCAGCACCGCCGGCGCGTCGGCGCGCAGGCCCGCCGCGTCGGCCGCGGAGAACGGCGTGGTCGCGGTGACGATGTAGCGGCCGAAGCCGATCGCCGCCGCCCGCTCGAGCGCGAGCAGGTGCGCGTCCACGACGTCGGCGAGATCGGCCCGCCGGTACAGCAGCTCGTTGACCTTCAGGTTGAGGTCCTCGTAGGCGGAGCGGACGTCGTCACGGTCGTCGGGCTCGGGGAAGAAACGCGACGTGCGCAGCACCACGACCGGCAGCCCGTGATCGCGGTGCACGAGCTCGCACAGGTCCTCGGCGGCGGTCTTGGTCACGCCGTAGACGTTCTTGGGGACGGGCCGGACGGCCTCGGTGATCCACGCGGCCGGCTCCCCCGGCGGCGGGACCAGCGCGCGACCGAAGGCGCTGGTGGTGCTCGTGAACACGAACGCGCCGGCGCCGGCCGCGACGGCCCCCTCGAGCAGGTTGAGCGTCCCGGTGACGTTCGTGTCGACGAAGTCCTGGCGGCTGTGAGAGCCGACGTGCGGCTTGTGCAGCGTCGCGGTGTGCACGACGGCCCCGGCGCCCTGCATCGCGGCGGCGACGACCGCGCGGTCGGCGATCGACCCGACCACGTCCGTCCAGGGGGACGGCAGCACGTCGAGCCCGACCGCGTCGGCGCCTGCGGCGCGCAGGGCGCGCATCAGCCCCTCGCCGAGATGGCCCGAGCTGCCGGTGACCAGGATGCGCATAGCTGAGAGGATTAGCAGGCGACCCGGCTTCTCATATAATCCAGTCGACTTTCAAGTATTTTCGGCCAGGAGGCCTGCATGGCACTGACGATCGGCTCCGACGCGCCCGACTTCGAGGCGGACACCACGGAGGGGCGCATCAACTTCCACGACTGGCTCGGGGACTCGTGGGGCGTCCTGTTCTCGCACCCGCGCGCGTTCACGCCGGTCTGCACCACCGAGCTCGGCTACATGGCGTCCATCAAGCCCGAGTTCGACAAGCGCGGCGTGAAGATCATCGGCCTCTCCGTCGACCCGCCCGACAACAACGAGCAGTGGGCGAAGGACATCGAGGAGACCCAGGGGACCGCCCCCAACTACCCGATCATCGCCGACACCGACTTCGCGGTCGCCAAGGCCTACGGGATGCTGCCGGCCGACGTCGAGGGCGACCCGACGAGTCGGACGCCCGCCCAGAACCAGACCGTGCGCAACGTGTTCGTGATCGGCCCGGACAAGAAGATCAAGCTGATCCTCGTGTACCCGATGACCACGGGCCGCAACTTCGACGAGGTCCTGCGCGTCATCGACTCCCTGCAGCTGACCGCCGACCACAAGGTATCGACCCCGGCCCAGTGGCAGCAGGGCGACGACGTGATCATCGCCGGCTCGGTGTCCGACGAGCAGGCCAAGGAGCTCTTCGGCGAGTGGGAGTCGCCGAGGCCGTACATCCGGATCGTGCCGCAGCCGACCGGCTGAGCCTGCGCGCCTCCGGCCGCCCGGATCCCCCGGGCGGCCGGGATGCGACTTCCCGGCGTCAGTCGTAGCTGCGGATCATCCGCACGTTGAGCGCGAGCATCAGCGCGCCGAGCACGGCCACGACCGCGAAGCCCGGCAGGATCCGGCTCCAGTCGAAGTCCTGCAGGATCAGCGAGCGCAGCGCCTCCATGACGTACGTCACCGGGTTCAGCGTCGCGGCCACCTCCATCGGCTTGGTCAGCAGGTCGCGCGGGACGAAGTTCGGCGTCAGGAACAGCAGCGGGAAGAAGATCAGCCCGCCGGACTGCGTCGCCGCCGCGCTGCGGGTCTTCAGCGCGATCAGCTGCATGAAGCCGACGAACACGACCGCCCACAGCGCGGTCAGCGCGATCAGCAGCACGAAGCCGAGCGGCCCGGACGCGATCGTGATCCCGAACGCGAGCGCGAGCAGCACGATCGCGGTCGCGATGAGCACGCCCTTGGCCAGCTCGGCGATCAGCCGCCCGAGGACGATCGCCACGCGGGAGACGGGCGTCGCGCGCAGCTTGTCGAAGTACCCGCCCTCGATGTCCTCGACCAGGAACAGCGCGGCGGAGCCGAACGAGGCTGCCAGCAGCAGCGAGCTCGGCAGCTGGAACGCGCCATAGCCCTGCCCGTTGAGGAAGCCGGTCGACTGGGACGGGAAGATCTTCCCGGCCTGGCCGACGTTGACGACGAGGAAGAACAGCGGGATGAACAGCGTCGGGAACAGCGCCTCCGGCGTGCGGATCGACTCCTGGATCGCCCGCCGGCCCAGCACCAGGGCGGCGCTCATGCCGACACCTCCTGCACCGCGCCCTCGACCCGCGAGCGGGTGCGTCCGGTGGCGTCGAGGAACACGTCGTCGAGCGTCGGGTCCTCGTCCAGGCCCAGGCGCTCGCGCAGCTCGGCCTTGAGCTCGGCCGGCGTTCCCTCGCGGACGATCAGCCCGTCGTCGATGATCGCGAGCCGATCGCACAGCGCGTCGGCCTCCTCGAGGTACTGCGTGGTGAGGAAGACCGTCGTCCCGCGCCCGTTGATGCGCCGCACCTCGTCCCAGACCGTCAGGCGGCTCGCCGGGTCCAGCCCGGTGGTCGGCTCGTCGAGGAACAGCACCTCGGGCTCGTGGACGAGCGCGGACGCCAGATCCAGCCGGCGCTTCATGCCGCCGCTGTAGCCCTTGATGCGGCGGTCGGCGGCGGCGTCGAGCTCCACCAGCTGCAGCAGCTCGGCCGCCCGGGTGGCAGCGTCGGCGGCCGTCATCGCGAACAACCGGCCCTGCAGGATCAGCAGCTCACGGCCGGTCTGTCGCGGGTCGAGCCCCGCCTCCTGCAGGGCGACGCCCATGCGGCGGCGCGCCTCGTCGGGGTGCGCGATGACGTCGATGCCCGCCACATGAGCGGTGCCGGCCGTGATCGACAGCAGCGTGGTCAGCATCCGCACGGTCGTCGACTTGCCGGCCCCGTTCGGCCCCAGGAAGCCGAACACCTCACCCGCGCGGACCTCCAGGTCCACGCCGCGGACCGCCTCGACCAGGCCGCCACGGCCCCCGTAATGCTTGACCAGCCCCGCCGTCCTCACCGCGGCGGCCTGTCTTCCGTCGTGCACGTCTGACTCCTCGTTCATGGATCTGCACGAGTAGACCGCCGGCGGCGGCGGAACTCATCGCTCGATCGTGACCAGCGTCCCGATCGGCGTGTAGGGATAGAGCCGGCGCGCAGAGGCGAGCGGCAGCTCGACGCAGCCAAGGCTCTGGGGCGTGCCGAACGACGCGCGGTTGAACGCGTGCAGGGCATCGCCGCCGTTGAAGTACGACACGTACTTCACGCCGGGATCGTTGTAGTGCGACCCGTCCGGGTTGGTGCCGCTCATCGTCGTGCTCGCCGCATGCTCGAACACCGGGAAGGTGCCGAGGGCGGTCGGGGCCGCCGGCACGCCGGTGTTGCCTGGCGAGGTGAGGACGGTGTGCCCGTCGTGCCACAGCGTGAGCAGCTGCGGCAGGTCGCGGTGGACGTACACGTAGCTGTAGCCGGGGCGCGGCGGCTTGCCGGCGACGGCGTCGGAGATCAGCGCCTTCCAGACCGAGGGACCGGCGATCGCGTCGACCTGCAGGCCGTGCCGGTCCTGGAACATCATCACGGCGCCGCGGGTGATCTCGTTCGTGCCGCCGGCGTGCCACAGCCGCTGCAGCTCGTGCGGCGTGTTCGGGTAGCGCCAGCTGAAGTGCCCGGCGGGCGGGTTGATGGCGGCGCGCACCTCGTCGCGCGTCGTGTGCCCGACGTCGGATCCGGCCGCCGTCCACGACAGCGGCAGGTAGCCGGCCTGCGCGAGCAGCTGCTGGAGGCGCAGCGGCGAGCCGCCGGGGACCGTCCATTCGATCGACGACCGGACCTGCGGGGCGGCGCCGGTCCCGGAGGCGACCGCCACCGCGCGGGGGAGCGCGATGCGGACGTGGGTCCCGAAGCCGGCCCCGTAGCCGGTGGGGGTGAAGACGAGCGTGTGCGAGTCCGCCGTGCGCCAGTGCCCCGGCGCGTGCGGTGACAGCTTCGGCGTGCCGGAGCCGAGCGCGTCCCGGACCGTGGTGGAGAAGACGAGCCGGATCGGGTCGGCCGGGGACAGCGCGCCCCCGGGGGCCGGCGACACCAGCGCCACCGGCTTGCTCGCCTTCGGGAACCAGCGCACGAGCTCCGGGGTCCCGAGCCGTTCCCACGACCGTGCGGCGACGGCGATCCGGACCCCGCCGGCCGGGCGCCCGGAGGCCACCGGGACCGACCGCCCGTGGCCCCGCACCGCGTGGCGCACGGCCGAGCCGTCGAGGCGGTAGCTCGCCCGCGCCACGGCGGTGTCGAAGCCGATCGTGACGGTGGCCCCGTCCGGCCGCGTCAGGTAGCGCGCGGACGGCTGTGCGACCGGCGCCGTGACGCGCAGCGTCTCGACGCGCCGCCGGCCGATCAGCCAGGCGTTCCAGCCCGGCCGCCGCACCGTGACGCGGACGGCGATCCGCTCGCCTGGGGCCACCTGCCGCGCCGGGGTGATCACCCCGTGGTCGGTGCGCAGCGGGATCGCGTGGCCGTGTGCGTCCTCGGCGGAGACCGCCGCCACCGAACCGCCGAGCGCCTGGACGTGCAGGCGCGCGAGCGCCGCGTGGTCCGGCTCGAGCGTGGCGCCGGACAGCGTCAGCGTGGCCGTGACGACGCCGCCCAGGACGACCGCGCCGAGCGCCGGCACGACCCACAGCCCGCGGCGCCGCCTCGGACCGGGAGCTCGCTGGTGCGTGCGGCCGGCGCCCCGGCGAGGGGTGGTCTCCAGCGCCATGGGCTGGCACGATAGGCGCCCCCGGCTATTGCGCGGCCTTGAACACCTCCGGCTGCACCCGCTCGCCGGTGTTGCGCTCGATGATCCGCGCGAGCGTCTGCCGGTAGGAGATCCCGTAGAGGCGCTGGATGTCGGCCAGCGCGGGATCCGCCGCGTAGAAGAAGCGGTCGCCGTCCCGCAGCGCCGCGAACTGCTTCGCCCACATCGCGAGCTGCAACTCGCCGAACTCGGTCCCTCCGACGTGCCGCTCGGAGGACATGCCCACGAACGCGTCGAGCTGGTCGGGCGTCCCGTAGATCGCCCGCAGCCGCGCCGCGACGGTCGTCCGGCGGGTCCCGGACACCGCGTCCGTCTGCGCCTCGGGGCTGCCGAGCGTGATCGGCTCGCCGGCCGCGTTGCGAAGGCTCGTGAAGTCGAGGATGTGGGGATCGTCGATCGGGTCGCGCGGATCGATCGCCGGGTCGGCGGGGAAGCGGTCCGTCGCCTCGCCGGTGATCGCCGTGAACGACGCCTTGGGCGCCAGCCCGTAGGCCTGGCGCAGCGCGTTGTAGGAGGGCATCCCGTGGTCGCGGGCGCGGGCGATGTCGATCGCCGCGAGGTCGGTGACCCCGGTGGCGCCCGGGAGCTGGAAGAGGACGCTGCGCAGCTGGTTGTCGATCTGCTCGTCGTTGCGGTACTGCGACTCGGCGCCGATCCCGGCCAGCATCGGGCCGAGGCCGACGCCCTGGAGCAGCTCGGGATTGCCGAAGCTGACGCCGAGCGGGACCGTCAGCTCCGTCCGGCCGTCCTGGCCGGAGACTTCGACGCCCTGCGCGGCGAAGCCGTCGAGCTGGGCCTGCGTGTAGGTGCCGACCGGTTCGCTCAGGTCGATCTCCCCGTGGACCATGCTGTGGGCCCGGAAGCCGACGGCCGCGAACTCGTTCGAGACGGCAGCGTCCACTTGCGGGTCGTAGCCCCGATAGGTGGGCAGGCCGACGCCGAGCGCGGGGAGGAACTCGTTGTAGGTGATGTACTGCTGCTCGGCGCCGACGACCCGCCGCGCGATCTGGAACCGCTCCTCGGCCGGCAGCGAATCCGGCAGCGCGTCCACGATCCGGTTGTGCTCGCGCGCGAACAGCGTCTGCGTGGCGGTCAGCGCCATGCTCTCGTTGGCGCGCACGTCGCCCGCCTCGACCGCGCTGCCCGGATGCGCGACCTGGCCGGCGAAGAGCGCCATCGGCGGGGCGGCCGCGACGTCGCCCTTGGCATCGGCGCGCGGCAGATAGCCACCGGGCAGCAGGAGGTGACCGGCGTCGTCGCGCAGCCACTGCAGCCGGGCGGGCGAATCGCCGTAGACCGCCGAGGCGTCGATGTAGCCGCCGACGACGTTGAGCTGCTCGCGCGGCGAGGTGACTCCGGTGCCGGGGGCCGCCGGCGTGCGCGAGAACGCCATCGACCCGAGGTCGTTGTGGAACGCCTCCAAGGGGTCGCCCGCGTTGAAGGCGAGCGGCGCGCTCTCACCGCCCGTCTCCTGGCGCAGGCCGAACGTGTGGTCGAGGAACTGGCCCCACGCGGCGCCCCATTGGGTCACGCCGTTCTCCGAGAAGATGTTCTGCGCCGTGTCGTTGAAGATCCGGTCGCTCACGTAGCGGACCGGCGGCCCGGAGACCGGCGTCGCTCGCCCGTCGGCGTAGTTGGCCGCCGCCACCCGCGGATACGTCGTGCCCGCCTGCCCCCAGTCCGGATGGCTGAGGTTGTTCAGGTTGCCGTCGAGCGAGCGCACCCGGTCATCGCCGGCCGCGGAGGCGACGGGCAGCGACAGGGCGACGAGCACGGCAACGGACGCCCAGCGATGGAGGCGCATGGAAGCTCCTTTCCCGGGCGGCACGCCTGGTCGGATGCGTGCGATGTGACCCGGCTCGGGCGGTCCGGCCGAACCGCCGGGCCGCAGGGCATGCTCCTACCGGCGCCGCGCGCCCGCAACAGCCGAAGCTGAAAGTTCCGTTAAGCCTGGATCCAGGTTGAGCCTGGATTCAGGTTGAGTCAGGCCTCGCCCAGTACGTACCCGACGCCGCGCACGGTGCGGATGACGCGGGCGGCCGAGCGCCGCTCGAGCTTGCGGCGCAGCGAGCTGACGTAGACCTCCAGCGAGTTCGACGCGTACTCGGCGGCGTGGCCCCAGACCCGCTCGTAGATGAACGAGCGCTCGAGCACCTCGCCCGGATGGCGCAGGAACAGCGCGAGCAGATCGAACTCCGTCCTGGTGAGATCCAGACCTTCGTCGCCCCGGCTCGCCCGCCTCGCCGCGCCGTCGAGGCGGATCGCCCCGTGGCGCAGCACGACCGCCCCGAGGGCGCGCCGGCCGGCGCGCCGCAGCAGCGCGTGCACCCGCGCGGCGACCTCCTCGGGCGCGAACGGCTTGCCCACGTACTCGTCGGCCCCCGCCCGCAGGCCCGCCACCCGGTCCTCGATGGCGTCGGCCTCGCAGATCAGCACGAGCAGCAGGTCGGCATAGCGGCGCCGCAGGCGGCGGCACAGCTCCAGCACCCCGCGGGTCGGAAGCGGCGCGTCGAGCACGATCAGGTCGGGAGCGCCGTCACGCTCGAGCAGCGGCAGCACGCGCTCGGCGTCACCGGCGACGCGGACCTCGCAGCCGTCGGCCTCCAGGACGTTGCGGAGCCCTTCACGGGGTACGGCGTCGTTCTCGACCACCAGGACGTCTGCGGCGCGGTCAGCAACGGCTGGGCGCATGTCTGCAGCATGACCGATCCGCCGACCTGGGTTGCTGGGAATCGCGACGCGCCGTCACGACGCGGCGACTGGCGGGCGGTCGCCGGCCGCCTCCTGCCGGCACGGCTCCGACAGCGCGCGACCGGCGAGACCGGCCATGCCGTTCTCGACGCGAACGTACGCCGTGCTCCCGCAACGGCCGCACTGCGCCCGCAGCCCGGCCCCGTTGGGCACCCACTTCCCGAGCCGGTGGCCGCGATTTGAGGCCGTCGCGTCGGCCATACTTGACAGCTGCTCGAGGTCCGCTGGCGCCATGGCGCGGACACTACTCACGCACTCCACCGCTCTAGATTACGGGGGCTAGTGACCCGCGTACCCGTCCTCGCCTACCACTCGGTTTCGGTCGATCCACACCCGTTGATCGCGCGCTTCGCGGTCCGTCCGGCGACCTTCGCCGCCCATCTCGACCTCGTGGTCGAGCGCGGGCTCGAAGCGCTGACGGTCGACGAGCTGGCCCGCGCGTTCGATGCCGGTGACCGCGCTCGGCTCGAGCGGGCGGTGGCGATCACCTTCGACGACGGTTTCGCTGACGTCGCGACCCAGGCCGTCCCGGCGCTGGCAGAACGTGGCCTGCCCGCGACGCTCTACGTCACCACCGGTCTGCTCCGAGGCGGAACCGCCGGCCCCCTGGATCCGGGGCTCGGCGCGCACATGCTCGACTGGTCCGACCTCGCCGCGGCCCGGCGCGCCGGCGTCCAGATCGGCGCGCACACCCACAGCCACCCCCACCTCGACACGCTCGGCGCCCGCCGCCTGCGCGAGGAGCTGACGCTCCCCAAGGCGCTGCTCGAGGACAGGCTGGGCGCCGCGGTGACGAGCTTCGCCTATCCCCACGGCTATGGCGGACCGCGGGTCCGGCGGGCGGTGCGCGACGCCGGCTATCTCTCCGCGTGCGCGGTCGGGCAGGCGTTCACGGCCCCGGACGAGGACCGGCTGGCGCTGTCGCGCCTGATGCCGGATCACCGGACGCGGCCGGAGGAGGTGGC
>JAXDHL010000179.1:0-6591 GCA_034664525.1 Solirubrobacteraceae bacterium | reverse complement strand
GTGGACTGGTTGGCGTCGCTCGGCGGCACCCACGTGGTCGAGTTCCCGCTGCGCGAGGACAAGATGGTCCAGACGCTCCTGGGCGCCAAGCGCGACGAGGGGCACCCCGACTACGACCTCGCCCACTTCGAGCGCTGCCTGAGCGGGCGCTTCGAGATCGTCAACCGGCTCGAGCTCGGCACGCGCGTGCTGTTCGAGGCGGTCGCGCGATGACCACGGCCCACGGCGTCCACGAGGGCGCCGGGGTCAGCGCGGCGGATCCCCGCGCCGGCGCGACGCCGCGGTCGGTCCCCGCCGCGTCGACCCGGCCGTCGGTGGCGATGATGGGCGTCCACCTCGCCGCCCTGTGGGCCCTTGCCTACGTCCAACCGCTGTACGACCTGCTGGGCAAGAACGCCGCCTTCTTCGTCGCGCGCGACAACACCGGCAGCGACATCCTGATCTTCGTCCTCGTCTTCGCCTTCGGGCCGCCGCTGGTGGCGACGGCCGTGCTGGCCCTGGTCAACCTCGCGAGCCGGACCGCGGCCCGGGCGCTGCACCTGATCCTGATGACGGTCCTGGTGGGCACGCTCATCGTGCAGCTGATCAAGGGCGTGAGCGACTCGGCGCCGGTCGTGATCGGGCTCGCGATGCTGATCGGCGCCGGGATCGTCGCGCTCTACGCGCGCTCGGGCGGCCTGCGCAGCCTGGTCTCGATCCTCGGCATCGCCCCGATCGCCGTCGTCGTGCTGCTGCTGTTCTTCTCGCCCGTCAACGACATCATCTTCCCGTCCAAGGAGACGACCACGAAGGCGGCCACGCTGGCCTCGGGCGCCGCCCCCCGCACACCCGTCGTGGTGATGATCTTCGACGAGCTGCCGACGATGTCGCTGATGAAGAAGGACATGAGCATCGACGCGCAGCGCTACCCGAACTTCGCGGCGCTCGCCAACAGCTCGACCTGGTACCGCAACGCCACCTCGGTGTCCGACGGCACCTACGTGGCCGTGCCCGCGATCCTCTCCGGCCTGCGCCCGCACGCCCAGCTGCCGACCGCGCGCTCCTACCCGCACAACCTCTTCAGCCTCGTCGGGCGCACGTACGACATCCACGACCAGGAGCCGATCACCCACGTCTGCCCGGAGTCGCTGTGCACGGCGCGGCCGTCCGGGACGCGCTCCGAGCGCCTGAAGTCGCTGACGCGCGACCTCAAGATCGTCGAAGGGCGCATCCTGCTGCCCAAGAGCCTGGCCAAGGAGCTGCCCCCGATCGACCGCGACTGGGAGGACTTCGCGTCCGACGCCGGCGGTGACGGGCTGTCGCAGGCGGCGGCCCAGACGGCGACCACCGGGTCCGAGGCCGCCAGCGCGAGCGCGAGCGGCCAGCCGATCCGCGTCGCCGGGACCGACATCCCGGCGCAGCGGGTGCGCGCCGGCCGGGCCGTCGTGCGCACCATGAAGCCCGGCTCCAAGCCCGGCCTTTGGATGGTCCACTACGTGATCCCGCACGTGCCCTGGCGCTTCCTGCCCGACGGCAGCCAGTACGTCGTCGACGGCCCGACCATGCCGGGCCTCAACGACCAGATCTGGGGGTCGAACCAGTCGCTGATCGACCTCGCCTGGCAGCGGCACTTCCTGATGCTGCGCTTCGCCGACCGCCTGCTCGGCGACGCGGTCGCGCAGATGAAGAAGACCGGACTGTGGAACAAGGCGCTGTTCATCGTCGTCGCCGACCATGGCGGGGACATCACCCCGCGCGGCTCGCGCCGTCCGGTGACCAAGGGCAACTTCGCCGCCGTCGCCGGTGTTCCGATGTTCGTGAAGCTACCGGGGCAGAGGACGGGATCCGTCAACGAGACGTTCACCACGACGATGGACGTCGTGCCCACGGTGGCCAAGCAACTCGGCGTCAAGACCGACTGGAAGTTCGACGGCATCCCCGTGGACGAGCCCCACCCCGCCACGCTCCTGCGCCAGCGCAACGGCCGCACGGCCAAGCTGGTCAGCATGACGCCCCAGCGCTTCCTCGCCCAGCGCAAGCGCTACCTGGGGCGCCAGCTGCAGCTGTTCCCGTCCGGGCTGGACTCGCTGTTCCGGGTAGGCCCGCGCGACGACCTGCTCGGCAAGCGGCTGTCCGGCGGCGGCGCCGGCGCGTCCGCCGGGACGATCGCCAACGCGTCCCTGTACCGGCACGTGCGGCCGACCTCGGGCGTCATCCCCGCCTATGTGACGGGCTACGTCGCCGGCGTTCCCAGCGGCACCGACGTCGCGGTCGCGGTCGACGGCCGCGTGCGTGCGACGGCGAAGACGTTCAGCGACGACGGGCGCCAGCGCTACGCGGCGATCGTCCCCCCGGCCACGCTGCACCGCGGGTCCGACCGCGTCGAGGTCTTCACCGTCCGCGGCGGCACCGCGAAGCTGGCGGCACGCACGGGCTGAGGCCGCCACGGCGATGACGGGCCGGCCGGGACGGGTAGTGGCGATCGTCGCCATGGGTTGGGCGCTGCTCGCCGCAGCGGCGCTGCCGGCGACCACGCACGCCGCCGAGGGCACGATCGGCGAGCCGCCGCTGACCGACGCCGACTACTTCACGTTCGCCGACCAGGTGGCGGCCGAGCTCGAGCGCTCGTGGAGGCCCAAGGACGGCATGTACCGGACCGGCGCGCGCTCGATCGACACGATCTGCAACGCGGCGATGCTGACGATCTTCGCCACCTCGGCCGCCTACGGCCACATCGGCCCGGGCCGCGACGACGTGCGCGCGAAGCTGCTGGTCAAGAAGCTCACCGCGAGCCCCCCGTACTACACGGACCCGACCGCCCCGCACTACGACAAGATGTTCCACACCCCGGGGTGGACCTCCAACATGGAGGGCGGCTACGTCGACATGGACAAGTCGATCGACCCGAAGGTCGCCGAGGGCCTGCAGATCGCCTACCGCACGGCGGACGTCCTGAACCTCGACCCGAGCGACCTGCAGGCGATCCGCGACGAGATCCACGCCGTCTCGCACGTGCCGTTCTTCCGCTACCCGCTCGTCCGGCTCAACCAGATCAACTGGAACGCCGAGCTCTACGCCTACGACGACCTCGTCAACGGCGACCCGACGCTGCTGCGCGGCGACTACCGCGAGCACGTGCACCGCTTCGTGAACGGCTTCAAGACGCCGTGGACCAGCGACGGCTCCACCAACGTCGGGCCGAGCTACCGCTTCATCTACCAGAACAACGCGCCCGCCGACCTGAGCCGCAACCTGGACTCGGCGGAGTACGCGAACATGACGCTGCACTTCCTGTATTGGTACGACCTGGCGCGCAAGGCGGGGATGGCGCCGCTGTCGCACGGCGACATCCGGCTGCTGCGCGGCTGGGTCCAGCGCGACCTCTACGGCTACTGGGCCCACTCCGGGTTCATGAACTGGGACACCGGCTGGAGCTACGACCGCTGGATGAAGGGCAAGGCGTGGGCCTACGCGCAGCAGGGCCTGATCGCGATCGCGAGCTCGCGCACGTTCGTCCAGCGGTCGAGCGAGCCCGGCTACGCGAAGTACCTCTTCGACCGCGGGCTGCGCCTGTACGAGCACCTCGGGCTGGAGCCGCCCGGCCGGCCATGGCGCCCGAGCGCCCAGCTGTACGGCATCGGCTCCCAGGGGGCGCCGGCGTCGAAGATGTTCTGGGCGCGGATGGGCGCCAACGCGGTCCGCGCGATCTCGGCGGGGATGGGCCACATGGCCGCCCGCCGCCCGCCGCCGTTCTACGCCTACGACGCCGACATCGGGCGCCTCGCCGTCTCCTCGCCGCATTACTCGACGGCGATCCTCGCCGTCAACCGGGGCAAGGTGCCCTACGGCGGGATCGAGCTCGCCCGCCTCTACGACGCCGACGGCGACCCGATCGGCGGGACCGGCGGGCACCCGCCGTCCTCGTTCGGCGTGCTCATCGACCGCGTCCGCGGCGGCCGCCGGGTGCTGTCGACCCAGACCGGCCTGCACGCCGATCCCCGCCGCCCGCCGATCATCCTCACGCACTCCCCGCGCGGGCGCGTGACGCGCCAGAAGCGGCTCGCCACCCACCCGGACGCCGGCCCGTTCTCCACGCTCGACGAGGCCGGCACGCGCTCCGCCGGCGGCGTGCAGGTGAGCTCGCGCTACCGGTTCCGGTCGTCGTTCATCCAGGCCGGCTGGACGGTCGTGCGCAGCGGCGGCGGCGGCAGCGGCCTCGACCGGGTCCGCATCACGTTCCCGACCTCGGCCCGCACCGGCGCCGTGATCGAGGCCGTGCGCCGCGACGGCACCACCGTCGTGCTCACGCAGGGCGCGCGGCCGCGGCTCGCCGACGTGCGCGAGTTCCGCCTGCGCAGCAGCTACGGCTCCTACGTCGTGCAGCTGCTCGGCCACCCGACCGGGACCCTCGACGTGCTCGCCCGCCGGCCCCAGCGCGCCAACCCGCGCGGCGGCCCGACGCTCGCGCTGGAACTGCCCGCGGTAGGCCCCGGCGGGCGGCGCCGGCTGACCGTGCGGATCGTCCCGTCCTCGGACGGCGGCACCAGCGCCCTGGAGACCGAGCCGGCACCGTCGACGACGCCGTTCCCGGCCGCCACGCCCACCGTCTCACCGACTCCGGCGGACCCGCCTCCGGGCGGCTGATCCGGCGCGGGGGCGGCCCGGTCGGCGGCCCGCGGGCTGCTATATTCCCCGGTCGCCTCGGGGCTGCGCCTGCCTACGCGCAACCTGCAGGATGAGGACCCGAACGTCCCATGGAGACCCGGCCGACATAGTCATTTCACCGGGTGAGCTCCTGCCGTGACGCGAGAGGGCCCCCAGGGGCCCTTCTTTCTGGGCCGAACGCCTCCCACACCCCCACATCGCAACCACTTATCGACATGCCGCGCAAGTTTCCACTCGAGCGAACCCGCAACATCGGGATCATGGCCCACATCGACGCGGGCAAGACGACGACGACCGAGCGGATCCTCTACTACACCGGCCGCTCCCACAAGATGGGCGAGGTCCACGAGGGCGCGGCCACGATGGACTGGATGGCCCAGGAGCAGGAGCGGGGCATCACCATCACGTCGGCCGCCACCACCGCCGAGTGGGCCGACCACCGGATCAACATCATCGACACGCCGGGCCACGTGGACTTCACGGTCGAGGTCGAGCGCTCGCTGCGCGTCCTCGACGGCGCCGTCGCGCTGTTCGACTCCGTCGCCGGCGTGGAGCCGCAGTCGGAGACCGTGTGGCGCCAGGCCGACACGTACCGCGTCCCGCGCATCGCCTACATCAACAAGATGGACCGCATCGGCGCCGACTTCGACCGCGGCGTGCAGACGATGATCGACCGCCTGGCGGCGAACCCGGTCCCCGTCCAGCTGCCGATCGGCGCCGAGGGCGACTTCAGCGGCATCGTCGACCTCGTCGGCATGAAGGCGATCACCTACAAGGACGACCTCGGCAAGGAGGTCGTGATCGGGGACATCCCGGCCGAGCTCCAGGATGCCGCGGCCGCCGCGCGCGAGCACCTGCTCAACGAGGTCTCGGACTTCGACGACGAGCTCGTCGAGCTGATCCTCGAGGACGCCGAGGTCCCGAAGGAGAAGCTGATCTCGGCGATCCGCCAGGCGACGCTCGAGATGAAGATCACGCCGGTCCTGTGCGGCTCGTCCTTCAAGAACAAGGGCGTGCAGCCGCTGCTGGACGCGGTGATCGACTACCTGCCGTCCCCGCTCGACGTGCCGCCGATCCGCGGCGTCGAGACGGTCAAGGGCGGCGAGGACGTCGAGGCCGTGCGCCACGCCGACGACTCCGAGCCCTTCAGCGCGCTGGCGTTCAAGATCATGGCCGACCCCTACGTCGGCAAGCTCACGTACTTCCGCGTCTACTCGGGCAAGCTCGAGGCCGGCTCGCGCGTGCTCAACTCGAACACGGGCCGCACCGAGCGCATCGGCCGGATCCTGATGATGCACGCCAACGAGCGCGAGGACGTCACGGAGGTCTACTCCGGCGACATCGCCGCCGCGGTGGGCATCAAGCAGGTCTACACGGGCGACACGCTGTCCGCCCCGGACAAGGCGATCCGGCTCGAGACGATGGAGTTCCCCGAGCCGGTGATCTCCGTCGCGATCGAGCCGAAGACCAAGTCCGACCAGGAGAAGATGTCGATCGCGCTCGGCCGCCTCGCCGAGGAGGACCCGACGTTCCAGGTCCGCACGAACGAGGAGACCGGGCAGACCGAGATCTCGGGCATGGGCGAGCTGCACCTCGAGGTGCTGGTCGACCGCATGATGCGCGAGTTCAAGGTCGAGGCGAACATCGGGCGCCCGCAGGTGTCCTACCGCGAGACCGTGCGCGGCACCGCGCAGAAGGTCGAGGGACGCTTCGTCCGCCAGACCGGCGGCTCGGGCCAGTACGCGATCGTCTACTTCAACGTGGAGCCGGCGCCGGGCGAGGGCTTCGACTTCGTCAACAAGATCAAGGGCGGCTCCGTCCCGACCGAGTTCATCCCGGCGGTCGAGAAGGGCGCCGAGGAGGCGCTCGAGTCGGGCGTGCTGGCCGGCTACCCGCTGGTCGACGTGCGCGTGACGCTCACGGACGGCAAGTTCCACGAGACGGACT
>JAXDHL010000178.1:0-3373 GCA_034664525.1 Solirubrobacteraceae bacterium | reverse complement strand
GCCGGGGTCCAGCAAGCCCGCGGCGAGCAGCGCGTCGCGCGCCGGGCCGAGCTCACCCACCGGCACGCCGGCCACGGAGGCCAGCACGTGCGGCGGCGCGCCGTCGCCGATCACCGCGAGCGCCGCGACGACGCCGCGGTCGCGCGGGGACAGCTCCGCCAGCCGCCGGCGTACGACGGTGCGGGCGATGGCGGTGACCTGCGGGGCGTCCTGCTCGGGATCCTCGAGCGCCTCCGGGCCGTGCGCGGCGATCTGGCGGCCCAGCTCGCCCAGCAGCCACGGGTTGCCGCCGACCGCGCGGTGGCAGTCGCGGCAGACGGCCGCGGGCGTCTCCGGCGCCAGGCGCCGGATCAGCTGCGTCGCTCCGCGCGCGGTCAGCGGCTGCGGGTGCAGCACGGTGGCCGAGCGGACCGAGCCGAGCAGCGTGAGCAGGTCCGACGCGGCGTCGGGGTCGTCCGCGCGGGCGCCGATCAACAGCAGCAGCGGCAGGTCCTCGACCCGCCGGGCGAGGTAGGCGAGCACCTCCAGCGAGGCGCGGTCCGCCCACTGCGCGTCGTCGACGACGAGCGCCAACGGCCGGCGCTCGGCGATCGCGGAGCACAGCCAGAGCACGCTGTGGGCGACGAGCATCGCGGAGTCGCCGGCGGGCGCGGTGCCGTCCAACAGGAGCTCACCGGCTGCGGCCGCGGCGCCGTCGAGCAGGTGCTCGCGCTCCTCACCCGACGCTTCGCGGATCGGGCCTTCCAGCAGCGCGCGGACGACGCCGAACGCGAAGTGGCGCTCGAGCGGTCCGGGCGCGGCACGGCGGACGAGGAAGCCGGCCTGCGCCGCGACGCTCGCCCCGTAGTCGAGCAGGGCGGTCTTGCCGAGGCCGGCGGGGGCTTCCAGGACGACGACACCGCTGCCGCCGGACGCGAGCCGGGCGACGGAGGAGCGGAGCACATCGAGCTCGACGGCGCGCTCGATCAGCGGCGACGGAGCGACGGGCGAGGGGACGATGTGCAGGTTGGACCTGCGGGGGAGCGCTGTGGTCACTGACACAGCCGACGTCTCGATCGAGAATTTATTCCGCTTGTTCTCCACATCGTTTTCCGCCTCTTCATGTCGCTCGCCGGTGATCGTCGCCTTGACACAAAAGTCGTCAGACGTTAGACATCTTTAGGCCAAAAGTCGAGCGCATCGAGAGGAGCAGGGATGTCATCCGCTGCAGCACCTCGCGTCCCCGCTGTGCCGCGACTCCGGCGCGATGCGGTCGGACTGACGGGAGCCGTGATCATGTCCGCCGCGATCATGGGACCGGCGGTCTCGACGTTCTTCAACCCGCAGTTCTCGACGCCGTTCTCCGGGGCCGCGACCCCGTTCGTCTATGTGGTCTGCCTGATCGCGATCCTGATCGCCGCGTCGGGCATCGTCGAGATGGCGCGCGAGCTGCCGAGCGCGGGCGCCTTCTACACCTACGTGACCCGGGGACTCGGCCCGCGAGCGGGCTTCGTCACCGGTGGCCTGATGTTCGTCGCGTACGCCTTGCTGCCTCCCGCGGAGGTTGGTCTCATCGGGTCCTACCTGCAAAGTACGTTCCGCGTCGAATTCGGTTCAAATGTTCCCTGGTGGCTGATCGGCCTGGTCCCCGCGGGGCTGATGATGCTGCTCGCGTTCGAGGGCATCCGGTCGTCGCTGCGCGTGGCGCTCGTGCTCTTCTCGCTCGAGGTCCTGATCGTCGTAGGGCTGGCGCTGATCGTCGTCGGCAAGGGCGGCCATGACGGCTTGACGCTGCACCCACTGAATCCCTCGGCCTCGCCGAACGGCTTCAACGGACTCACCACCGGGTTCGTGTTCGCGGCGCTGAGCTTCGTCGGCTTCGAGGCGGCCGCGACGCTCGGCGACGAGGTCCGCGAGCCGCGCCGCGTCGTCCCGCGCGCCGTGCTCGTCAGCGTGCTGCTCGTCGGGCTGATCTACGTCTTCTGCATCTGGGCCGAGGTCAACGGGCTCGGGATCGCCGCCACGAACAAGCTCGACGGGACGGCGACGCCGTGGAACGACCTCGCCGCCACCTACGCGTCGTGGATGAAGTGGCCGGTGATCGTGGCGTCGGTCTCGAGCATGTTCGCGGTGATGCTGAACTCGTCCAACGGCATCGTGCGGATCCTCAACACGATGGGCCGCGAGGGCCTGCTGCCGCGGATGTTCGCGTTCGTCGATCCGAAGCGGCGCACGCCGTCGTACGCGATCTTCGCCACCGGCGCGTTCGCGATCGTGCTGGCCCTGGCCGTCGGCGCCGTCGGCGGCGGGCTCGGCAACCCCGCGGGCGGCTCGAACGTCTACGGGTACCTCGGGTTCCTCCTCACGCTCGGGATCCTCCCGGTCTACGTGCTGACCAACCTCGCCGCGGCGCGCTACTTCGCCGCCTCCGGGCGCTTCAACGTCATCCGCCACGGCGTCCTGCCGCTCGGCGGCGCCTCGCTGATGGTCACGCTGCTGATCGGGCAGATCCTCGAGCAGACCGTGCGGCCGTACACGTGGTTCCCGTGGCTGATCGTGATCTGGATCGCGCTGGCCGCGGCGGGCGCGCAATGGCTCGCGTCCGCGCGGCCGAAGCAGCTCGAACGGGCGGGTGCGGTGCTGGCGACGGGCGAGGCCGAGCCGGCGCGCCAGACGATCGGTGTGGCTTAGATGGGCTGCGTCATCGGGGTCGACGTCGGCTCCCAGAGCGTCAAGGCCGTGGTGGCCGACGTCGAAGGACGGGCGCTCGCCACGGCGAGCGCGCCCTGCACGATGCGCCACCCCGCCGGCGGCTGGGCCGAACAGGATCCGGTGGACTGGGAGCAGGCGCTGATCGGCGCCGTGCGCCAGGCGCGGACGAGCGCCGGGCTCGGCCGCGACGACATCACGATGCTCGGGCTCGCGTGCCAGGTCGACGGCCTGGTCGCGCTCGACGCCGCCCTTCGCCCGGTGCGGCCGGCGATCATCTGGCTCGACCGCCGCGCCACCGACCAGTCCGCCGCGCTCGCGGAGGCGGTCGGCGAGCCCGAGATCGTGGGGCGCACGGGTCTGAACCCGGACGCCTCGCACATCGCGCCCAAGGCGATGTGGCTGCGCGACGTCGAGCCGTCCAACTATGCCGCGACGCGCTGGCTGGCCTCGGCGGGCGCGCACATGAACGCCTGGCTGACCGGCGAGGTCGCGCACGACCACGCCCACGCCTCCTCGACGCTGCTCTACGACCTGGGGCGGCGCGCGTGGTCCGAGGCGCTGATCGGGCACGCGGGGCTCGACGCGACCCACATGCCGGCCATCCACCCGGCGGGCACCGTGCTCGGGACGCTGCGGGCGGAGGTCGCCGACGCGCTCGGCCTCTCGCGCCATTGCCGCGTGA
>JAXDHL010000177.1:0-4491 GCA_034664525.1 Solirubrobacteraceae bacterium | reverse complement strand
CAGCCGCGCTGCTCGCTTAGGGTCATGGAGGATGAGCGAACCAATCGCTGTCATTGGCACCGGATATGTCGGCTTGGTTACGGCGGCCGGCTTCGCGGAGCTCGGCAACGAGGTCTGGTGCATCGACATCGACGCCGAGAAGATCGAGGCCCTCAAGCAGGGCCGCATCCCGATCTGGGAGCCCGAGCTCGAGGGGCTCGTGGCCAGGAACGCGTTCGACGCGAGCTTGATCATCTCGGCCGACCGGATGTCGGTGCGCACGAGCGGCGCGTCAAGCGGCGCATAGAGGTCGACCACGGCATCGCCGGCCCAGTCGCCGTCGTCGCCCACGACCACGCGGTCGGGGGCGAGGAAGTCAGCGACCGCGGAGCCCTCCTTGAGGAACTCCGGGCAGGAGACGTAGCGGAAGCCGGACTTCCCCGTCTCGGCGAAGCGGCGCTTGATGTGGTTGCCGGTCCCGCACGGGACGGTCGACTTCATGACGAGGGCGTGGCGGTCCGACGGCGGCATGGCGTCGACCACCGAGAAGACCGCGGACAGGTCCGCGTCGCCCGAGTAGGTGGGCGGCGTCCCCACGGCCACGAACAGCAGCCGGGCGTGCTCGAGGGCATCGGCGATGTCGGTCGAGAAGTGCAGCCGGCCGCGGTGCTTGGCCACCAGATCCTCGAGACCGGGCTCCCAGATCGGGATCCGGCCGTCCTGCAAGCCGCGGATCTTCTCGGCGTCGATGTCGATGCACCAGACCTCGTTGCCGAGCTCCGCGAAGCCCGCGGCCGTGACCAGACCGACGTATCCGGTACCGATGACCCCGATTGGCTCCCGTTCGCTCATGAAGTGCGGGAGCCTAGAAGGTCGAGGCGCCCTAGTGCCCGAGGTGCTCGAGCGACCCGGCGATCGCCACGAGGCGCTTCCGCGAGACCGTCCGGGCCAGCGTGTTGTGCACGTAGTAGACCGCGTGCGACGTGCGCCAGGCCACCAGGCGCACGCGCCGCCCGTCGTAGTAGACCAGCAGCTTGCGGCCGTTCATGCGCACCGTGTCGTGCGGCCCGTCGAGGATCGGCGGCTTCTTCCAGGTCATGCCCTGGATGCCGTAGTACTCGCCCGCGATGCCGAGCGAGACCACCATCCGGTAGGCGCGGTGCTTGTGGCCGAGCTCGTCGCGGATCGTGTAGGTCCGCGGGACCGTCCCCACGTAGCGCGAGCCGGTGACCCGCAGCTTCGGGAAGTAGAACGGGAAGTCGAGCCGGCGGCTGGCCACGATCGCCTGGTTCTGGCCCTCCGTCTCGGCCACCTCGAGGCCGGAGACGTCAGACGCCTTGTGGCGCGTGCGCGACTTGCGGGCGAACTTCTTCTCCGCAGTGCTCTCGGTCAGCTTCACGCGCGGCCGGTTGACCGAGCGGGCGTTCATGAAGTCGTCGACGGTCTGGCCGATCGCCGCGTCCGAGGCGGTCAGGTACGAGCCGTCGTCCCGGATCTGCCCGGCGCCGAACGGCACCTCCTGGATCGGCTTGTTGGCGACCGCGAGCCCGAGCTTGAGCAGCGAGAACAGCTGCGCGGTCTTGCGCAGTGACTTGTCGGTGCGCGTGTAGCGGCCGGCGATGTGGGCCAGCTGCTCGCGCGCCCCGAAGTTCAGCCGCGTGCGCACGCCGCGCTGGCGCAGCATCTGGCGGATGAAGTCCTGCTGGCGGGCGCCGCGGACGAGGTCGTTGTCGGTGTGGCGGTAGCGGACGTAGTCCAGCGCGTCCTTGCCGCACAGCTTCTGATACCCCGGGTTGATGTCGATCGTCGCGTAGCCGCCGGGGCCGCCGACGTCGTTGAAGTAGTCGCGGTCGATGTCGACGTAGGTGCAGCCGAGGTAGTCGACCATGCGCCGGAAACCGGTGAAGGAGACCTGGACGACGTGGTTGATCTTGAACGGCCGGCCCGGCCGCGAGAGCAGGTGCTTGACGGTCTTGAGCGTGAGGTTCGCGCCGCCGTTGGAGAACGCCGCGTTGATCTTGTCCGGCAGCGCGAAGCCGGGGATGGTGACCTTGAAATCGCGCGGGATGCTCATCAGCGTGATGGCGTCCTTGTGGGCGTCCATGCGCGCCAGGATGATCGTGTCCGAGCGCGGCTTCTCGCCCCGCACCGCGTCGGCGCCGAGCCGCTCGTCGGTGCCGAGGATCATGATCGTCTGCGGCTTGCCGGCCTCCGCCTGGGTGATCTCGGGCAGGGCGATGTCCTGACGGCCGCCCGGCACGTCGTTGAACGCCTTCTGCAGCTTGTCGACCTGCAGGAACACCGCCCCGGAGACGCCGCCGGCGGTGATCAGCACGACGATCACGGCGGTGATCGCCGCCCGCTTGATCAAGCTCAGGCCAGGCCGGGGCGGCTTCTCCATCATCAGGCAGCGCCGCCTTCGACCGCCCGCAGCGCGGGTGCCGCGTCCGGCGTGGTGACCAGCCCGGGCACCGTGCGCATGAAATCCACGAGCGCGTGGCGGTAGCGGGCCAGCGAGGGGATCGAGACCCACTCCTCGGG
Source organism: Solirubrobacteraceae bacterium (assembly GCA_034664525.1). Taxonomy (GTDB): domain Bacteria; phylum Actinomycetota; class Thermoleophilia; order Solirubrobacterales; family Solirubrobacteraceae; genus DATLGB01. The sequence continues at coordinate 1,971 of JAXDHL010000177.1, read as the reverse complement.
CCCGTGGTGGCCCGCGCCGACCGGGCCGAACTCGACGGCCGGGACGCCGGCCTCGAGGAACGAGATCGCGTCCGAGGCGCCGTCGCGGCCGACGCTCATCGCCTCGGTCTGCCCGGCGCGGCGCACCGCCTCGCCGAGCGCGCGCACGTACGGGTTGCGGCGCGAGACGTAGGCGGGCGGGCGGATGAACGTCTTGACGACCTCGACGTCGGGCATCGCCCGGATCTGCTCGAGGATCGCCCCGGGCTCCTGGCCGGGCAGGAAGCGGATGTCGACCGCCATGATCGCCTGGTCGGGGACCTTGTTCACGGCGTCGCCGGCGTTGAGCCGGCCGAGGTTGATCGAGGGCCGGTCGAACATGTCCGAGGACTCGGCGGCGAACGGCAACGTCTCGATTCGCCGGAAGACGTCGATCGCCTTCAGGATCGCGTTGTCGCCCAGCCACGGCGTCGAGCCGTGGGCGGCCCGGCCGTGCACCGCCAGGCGGACCATGCAGACGCCCTTGGCCTGAACGCCGACGTGGAGGTTCGTCGGCTCGCCCGTGATCGCAAAGTCGGCGCTCAGGCCGCGCGCGACGAGGTCGTCGGTGGCGTGGCGGTCGAAGTCCTCGGATTCCTCGTCGGGAGCGCAGACGAAGCGCGCGCGGGCACCGCTGAGGTCCCGCAGATCGCGCAGCGCGCACATGATCGCGGCGAGCCCGCCCTTCATGTCGTACGCGCCGCGGCCGATCAGCCGCTCGCCCTCCACACGCGGCGTGAACTGCTCCTCGAAGCCCGGCACGACGTCGACGTGGCCGTGCAGGATCACCGTCGGTCCGGTGTCCCCGACCGTGGCCATGAGGACCGGCAGACCGTTGAAGTCGAGCGTCGAGACGTCGACCTCCATCGAGTCCAGCCAGCCCTTCACGAAGCCCGCCGCCGCCCGGATCCCGTCGGGCTGCGAGGTGTCATACGTGATGAGGCGCTCGGCCAGTGCCCGCTCGTCCATGCGAGCAGGCAAGGCTAGCGGTGGCGCCGGACCCGAAGGCCCGGCGCCGCACCGCCGCGATCAGGCGGAGTCGCCTCCGCGCAGGATCTCGAGGAACGCCTCCGCGCGGCGCTTGTCGCGCGCGGCGGTCTGGTAGGCGTGGGTGCCCTCGTCGGCATCGGAGAGCTCCTCCTCGGCGCGCCGGAGCTTGTCCTCCCACTCCGACTGGTCGATGTCGGACGGGTCGCCCGCCTCCTCGACCAGGATCAGCACGCGCGAGTCGCGCTGGACCTGCAGATAGCCCTCGCCCTGCGCCAGGCGCACGACGTCGGACTCCGACTTGTAGAGCCGCAGCTCGGTCGGATCGAGCATCGCCAGCATCGGCTGGTGGTTGGCGAGGATGCCGATCGAGCCGATGGCCGTCTTCGTCGAGATCTGGACGACCTCGTCGTTGAAGACCTCCCCCTCGGGGGTGAGGACCTCGACCGGGAATGACGTGCTGGGCGCCACCTAGGACTCCTCGCCCTCGTCATCGCCCTCGTCCGCCTTGTCGTCGGACTTGCCGGACCCCTTGACGGACTCGACGACCTCGTCGATCGAGCCCTTCAGCAGGAAGGCGCCCTCCGGGATGTCGTCGTGCTTGCCGTCGAGCAGCTCGCGGAACGAGCGGACGGTCTCGGCGATCGGGACATACTGGCCGGGCGTGCCGGTGAACTGCTCGGCGACGTTGAACGGCTGCGACAGGAAGCGCTCGATCTTGCGTGCGCGCTGCACGAGCACCTTGTCCTCGTCGGACAGCTCGTCGATGCCGAGGATGGCGATGATGTCCTGCAGCTCGCGGTAGCGCTGCAGCACCTGCTTGACCTCGTTGGCGACGTTGTAGTGCTCCTCGCCCAGGATGTCGGGCTTGAGGATCGTCGACGTCGAGTCCAGCGGGTCCACGGCCGGGTAGATGCCCTTCTCCGAGATGGCGCGGGAGAGCACGGTCGTGGCGTTGAGGTGGGC
>JAXDHL010000176.1:0-2594 GCA_034664525.1 Solirubrobacteraceae bacterium | reverse complement strand
GCGTTGATCGTCATCGACACCGATGTCTCACCGAGGTCGATCCCCTGGAACAGCGTGGCCATGTCGTCGGGGGTGTCGACGGCGACGCCCTCGCGGCCGACCTCGCCCAGCGACATCGGGTGATCGGAGTCGTGGCCCATCAGCGACGGCATGTCGAACGCCGTCGACAGCCCGGTCTGGCCGTGGTCGAGCAGGTAGCGGAAGCGCTCGTTGGTCTCCTCGGCGGTGCCGAAGCCGGCGAACTGGCGGACCGTCCACAGGCGGCCGCGGTACATGCTCGGGTAGACGCCGCGCGTGAACGGGTACTGGCCGGGCAGGCCGACGTCGGCGTCCATGTCGGCCGGCAGGTCCGCCTCGGTGTAGAGCGGCTTGATCGGATCCCCGGACAGCGTCACGAACGCCGTCGGGCGCTCGGGCGTCGCCTCGTAGCGGCGCTCCCATTCCTCGCGGGCGGTGGCGGCCTTCGCGGTGGTGTCGGGCGTCATCGGGGCTCCAGGTCCTCGGCGTTCAGATGGTCGGACGTCCTCCTATTGTGGCGTGCCGGGGCCGGGAGGGCAAGGATCGGTTATGCGGGACCGCGGTTTCCGGCCACCTCATGCCTTTCGTGCCCGCATACGCCTACCAATGACATGAGGTGGCGGGAAACCACCCCCTCCTCACCAGCCCGGACGTCTCGGCGTGACGACGGGGCGCGGGCTGTCCCGGCGGACCAGCGGCTACTAGGACGCGGTCGCGTAGTGCTGCTCGGTGGCGATCAGGCGCTTGGCCATCACCGCCAGCAGCTCCCACGCCATGTCGGGGTGCTCGCGCACGAACGGCTTGAACTGCCACGAGGTCAGCGCCGCGCAGCGCAGATCGCCGCTGGCCACGACGGTGGCCGAGCGGCCGTAGGTGTCGTCGAGCAGCCCGAGCTCGCCGAAGTGGTCGCCCGCCTTCATCGACGCGCGGACCTCGCCACGGATCACCACGTCGGCCTTGCCGTCGAGGATCAGGAAGAAGCCGATGCCGCCGGAGCCCTCCTCGACCACGTGCTCGCCGTCGGTGTACGTGCGCTCGCGCAGGTTGCCCGCGAGCTTCTTCAGATCCTTGTCCGACACGGTGGCAAGGAGCGGGACGGTGCGGAGCGCGGCGACGTCGATCGACATGCGCGCAACCTCACCAGCCGCGCCGGACGGCGTCAAGCCGGTGTGCTGCGTCTCACGCAGGCTCGGCGAAGTCTCCGGCGGCCACCCGCAGCCCCCGCAGCAGCCGGGTGAGCTGCTCCTGGTCGGCCTCGCGCAGCGCGCCGAGCCCGAACTGCGCCGCGTGCATGGCCTCGGTGGCGGCGAGCGCCACCCGCCGGCCCTCGTCGGTGATCTCGGCGAGCGTCGTCCGGCGGTCCTCCGGGTGCGGCTCGCGCCGAACGAGCCCGTCGGCCTCGAGCTTGTCGATGATGTTGGTGACGCTCGTGCGGTGGACCTGCAGGCGCTCGCCGATCTTGCCCATCGGCAGCGCCCCCTGGCGCGCGAACAGCAGCAGCATCAGCGCCTCGTAGCGCGGGAACGTCAGGCCGAACGGACGCAGCGCGTCGTTGAGGCGCGCGAGCAGGACCTGCTGGGCGCGCATCACGCTCGTGACCGCCGACATCGCAGCCAGCGGCGCTTCCGGCCAGCGCCCCTCCCACTGGCGGCGGGCCTCGGCGATCGGATCGATGCGCAGGGGGGGCGTCATCCGGCGACGCGCGCGTCGCAGGTGAAGCAGTGCTCGGTCGCCACCGTGTGCAGGATCTCGCGCATCGGCTCGAGCGCGGGCGACACGTAGCCGCAGCAGAGCGTCGCCACGAACACCTGGCGGTGCAGCTGCGGGTCCTCGATCCGGCGCAGGACGATGTCCTCGCGCAGGGTCGCGAGCGCGAGCGACGGGATCAGGGTCACGCCGACGCCGGCAGCGACCAGGCCCTGCTTGCCCAGCCACTGGGCGGACTCGAAGCCGACCCGCGGCTCGTAGCCGGCGGCGTTGGCGGCCAGCCGCAGCGGCGTCGCGCAGATCGAGTTGCGGCCCTCGATCCAGGTCTCCTCGCGCAGGTCGGCCATCGTCAGGCCGGGCTTGTCCGCCAGCGGGTGACCGGCCGGCAGCGCGATGTGCAGCGGATCGTCCATCAGCGGCTCGAGCGCGATGTCGTCGTGGGCTTCGGCCGCGCCGGGCTGGTGGTCGGAGACGACGGCGAGGTCGAGCTCGCCCGCGCGCAGGCGGTCCAGCAGCTCGTGCGACACGGCCTCCTCGAGGCGCAGCTCGACGTCCGGGTGAGCGGCGCTGAACGCCTTGATCGCCAGCGGGACGAGGGCGGCGTTCGCGGTCGGGAACGCGCCGACGCGCAGGCGGCCGCCGGCCAGCGTGGCCACCGCCTCGAGCTGGGCCTCGGCGACCGCCAGCCGGTCGAGGATCGCGTCGGCGTGCTCGACCAGCAGCTCGCCGGCCGGCGTCAGCCGGATGCCGCGCGAGCCGCGCTCGACGAGTTGGGCGCGCGCCTCGACCTCCAGCGTGGCGATCTGGCGCGAGATCGCCGGCTGGGTGAACGACAGGACGTCGGCCGCGGCCGAGAACGAGCCGGTGTG
>JAXDHL010000175.1:0-9325 GCA_034664525.1 Solirubrobacteraceae bacterium | reverse complement strand
GTCTGGTTCGACTCCGGCTCGATGCCGTTCGCGCAGTGGCACGCGCCGTTCGAGAACGAGCAGCTGTTCGAGCAGCGCTTCCCGGCCGACTTCATCTGCGAGGCGCTGGACCAGACCCGCGGCTGGTTCTACTCGCTGCTCGCCGTCTCGACGCTGCTGTTCGACCAGGCGCCGTATCGCAACGTCGTCTGCCTCGGCCTGCTCCTCGACTCCAACGGCGAGAAGATGTCGAAGTCCAAGGGCAACATCGTCGTGCCCTGGGACGTCATCGCCGCCCACGGCGCCGACGCGTTCCGCTGGTACTTCTTCACGAGCAAGTACCCGTGGGACGGGTACCTGTTCTCGGTCGACGCCGTCGGCGAGTCGCTGCGCCAGTTCCTGCTCCAGCTCTGGAACACGTACGGCTTCTACACGCTGTACGCCAACGCGGCGGGCGACGACTACGCGCGTGCCGAGCCGGCCACCGAGCTCGACCGCTGGGCGATCTCGCGCCTGAACGCGACGGTCGCGGGCGTCACCGAGGCGCTGGAGCGCTATGACGCCACGACCGGCGGCCGGCTGATCGCCGCCTTCGTCGACGAGCTGTCCAACTGGTACGTGCGCCGCTCGCGCCGGCGCTTCTGGGACGGCGACCCCGCCGCCTTCGGGACGCTGCACACGTGCCTGGTCACGGTCGCGCAGCTGCTGGCCCCGTTCACCCCGTTCGTCGCCGACGAGCTCTACGACAACCTCGACGGCTCCGAGCCGAGCGTCCACCTGACCGACTGGCCCGAGGCGGTCGAGCCGGACACCGACCTGGAGTGGCGGATGGCGGTCGTGCGCTCGACGGTCGAGATGGGCCGCTCCGCGCGCGCTCACGCCAAGATGAAGGTCCGCCAGCCGCTGGCCGCGGCGGTCGTGGTCGCCTCAGGCGCCGAGCGCGGCGCGATCGAGTCGCTGGCCGGCGAGGTCCAGGAGGAGCTCAACGTCAAGGTCGTGCGGTTCGTCGAGCGCGCCGACGAGCTGGGCTCCTACGAGGTCAAGCCCAACTACCGCGCGCTCGGGCCGCGCTTCGGCAAGCGCATGCCGCTGGTGGCCGACGCGGTCGCCGCGCTGGACCCGGCGCACGTCGCCGCGGCGCTGCGCGAGGGTCGTACGGTCGGTGTCTACGTCGACGGCCACGAGCACCAGCTCGGTCCGGACGACCTGCAGCTGGTGATGCAGCCGCTCGACGGCTACCAGGTCGAGCGCGCCGGCTCGCACGCCGTGGCGCTCGAGCTCGAGCTCGACGAGGCGCTGCGCCGCGAGGGGCTGGCGCGCGAGATCGTGCACGCGGTCCAGAACGCCCGCAAGACCGCGGGCCTGGAGGTCTCCGACCGGATCGTGCTCGCGCTCGCCGGCGACGAGGAGCTGCTGGCCGTGGCCCGCGACCACGAGCAGGCGATCGCCGGCGAGGTGCTGGCGACGTCCGTGCTGGTCGGCGACGGCGCGGACGCGGCCGGCGTGACGGAGGTCTCCGTCGAGGGCCGGCCGCTGCGGATCGCTGTGACGCTCGCCTAAGCGGCGAGCGCCGGCTCGAGCTCGGCCTCGAGCCGCTTCTTGGGGAGGGCGCCGATGACCTTGGCGGCCACCTCGCCGTGCTTGAAGAGGATCAGCGTCGGGATCGAGAGGACCTCGAACTGCGCCGCCGTCTGCTGGTTGTCGTCGACGTTGAGCTTGACGATCTTCAGCGCGTCGCCGCGCTCATCGCCGATCTCCTCGAGCACCGGAGCCACCATCCGGCATGGGCCGCACCAGGGGGCCCAGAAGTCGACCAGGACCGGGGTGTCGGCCTCGAGAACCTCCGCCTGGAAGGAGTTGTCGGTGACTTCGTTGATGCTCGCCATACGGGTAGGTCAGTGCTCCTGGGCTCGGTTCGACGCTCGCTTCAGAAAGTATAGCGAGGAGCCTCGGGCCGCCGGCGCGCTAGTGGAGTACCCAGATGAGCACGCGGGGTGTCACCCACACCTCGACGGCGGCGGCGGCGAGCAGCACCGGGATCGACACCATGAGCGTCGCGAACGTCGCCGCGAGCAGGTCCTCCCACTGCTTGCGCCGCGAGGCCATGGCCCACGCCGCGAGCGGCAGGAACAGGGCGGTCAGCTCCGGGATCGCGTGCAGGGAGAGGATCCCGAGCAGCTCCGCGGGAGCCAGGCCGAACTGGTGCGCGATCGTCGCGGTGTCCTCGCCGAGGATGATCGCCTGGGTCGCGAGCGAGAACGTCGTCGCCGCGATCACGAACGCGATCGCCAGCGGCCGCGCGAGCTCGTGCAGCTTGCGGACGATGCCGCTGTAGCCGTCGGCGATCTGCGGCAGCGAGGAGCCGGCGATGAAGCCGGCCACGCAGGCCAGCGCGTGCAGCGCCAGCACGAGCGAGTTGCGGAACAGCACGAAGCCGTAGTCCGCGATCCCGGCGTCGGAGGTCACCCCGGGGAACCCGAGGCCGGTGGGGTCCGGCGTCGAGACCTCGGCGATCGCCCAGGTGGTGCCCAGCAGCAGCACGGCGACGGCGACTGCCCCCAGCACCCAGGGCACGAGCACCTGCGACGGCGCGTCGCGCCAGGTGCGCAGCGCGGACCTCGTGTCGTCCCAGCCCTGGACCAGGGCCATCTCCTCGTGGCGGACCTTCATGCAGGCTTGCATCGGCAAGCGCGCGCCGCAGCCTGAGCCCCCGGCGGCGATACGCTCAGATCACCGTGGCCAACCTCACCAACGCCGCCATCGCCCAGGCGCTCGACGAGCTCGGCGACCTGTACGAGCTCGACGGCGCCGACTCGTATCGCGTGATCGCGTACCGCAACGCCGCGCGCTCGATCCGCGACGCCGCGGTGTCGGTGGCCGAGATGGTCGAGGCCGGCAAGGCGACCGAGCTGGTCGGCGTCGGCAAGACGCTCGACACGAAGCTGCGCGCGCTGGTCGCCGACGGCGACATCCCGAAGTCGCTCGAGCTGCGGGCGAAGTTCCCGACCGGGTTGATCCAGGTCATGCACCTGCCCGGCTTCGGCCCCAAGCGCGCGCGGCGCCTCTACGACGAGCTCGGGATCGACTCGCTGGAGAGCCTGCGCGCCGCGGCCGAGGCCGGGAAGATCCGCGGTCTGCGCGGCTTCGGCGCCCGGGTCGAGGAGACGCTGCTGCAGATCCTCGAGGCCGGCTACGACGGAACGCCGCAGCCGCGCATCCTGCTCAACCGCGCACTCGGGCTGGCCGAGCAGATCGCCGGCGCCCTCGGCCAGGTTCCGGGCGCCCACCGGGTGGAGATCGCCGGCTCCGCCCGCCGGCTGACCGACAGCGTGAAGGACATCGACCTGATCGCCACCGCCGACGACCCCGCCGCGCTGGCCCAGGCGCTGGCCGAGCTGCCGCTGATCGAGTCGGCCGGCCAGCCGGGCGAGAACGCCGTCCGGGCGACCACGCACACCGGCATGAAGGTCGACCTGCAGGTCGTCGAGCCCGGCCAGTACGGCAACGTCCTGCAGCACCTGACGGGCTCGAAGGCCCACAACGTCCAGCTCCGCGAGGCGGCGGTCCGGAAGGGCCTGCACGTCTCCCAGTACGGGATCCTCGACGACGCGACGGGGGAGACGATCCGCTGCGCGACCGAGCAGCAGGTCTACGCCACGCTCGGCTACCACTGGATCCCGCCCGAGCTGCGCGAGGGCCGCGGGGAGCTCGAGGCGGCCGCGCTCGATGGCGGCGCCGGGCTGCCGGAGCTCGTCACCGTCGAGGACCTCAAGGGCGACCTGCACTGCCACACGACCGCCTCCGACGGGCGCAACTCGGCCGAGCAGATGGCGCGCGCGGCGATGGCGCGCGGCCTCGAATACCTCGCCATCACCGATCACTCCGCCTCGCACGGCTTCGGCAACGCGGTGAGCGCCGACCAGCTGCTCGCGAACGCCGAGATGGTGCGCGAGCTCAACGCGTCGCTGGACGGGTTCGAGCTGCTGATCGGGACCGAGGCGAACATCCTCCCGGACGGCTCGATCGACTATCCCGACGAGGTGCTCGAGCAGCTCGACTGGGTGATCGCCTCGGTGCACACGTCCTTCGGGATGTCCGAGCGGGAGATGACCGCCCGGATGGTGCACGCGATGGAGCACCCGCTCGTGGACGCGATCGGCCACGCGACCGGGCGCAAGATCGAGACCCGCCCGCCCTACGCGCTCAGCGTCGACCGGCTGATCGAGGCCGCGGTGCGCACGCACACGATGCTCGAGATCAACTCCGCCGCCGACCGGCGCGACCTCAACGACGTCTATGCGCGCGCGGCGTCGGAGGCGGGCGTGCCGATCCTGATCGACTCCGACGCGCATGGCGTCAACACGCTCGGGATCGTGCGCTGGGGCGTCGCGACGGCGCGCCGCGCGTGGCTCGGTCCGGACCAGGTGGCCAACACCCGCTCGTGGGCCGCGTTCTCCACGCTGCGCAAGCGCGTGCGGACTTGACCTGGACCCAGGCTTAACGCGCCCTCCGCTCAAGCCCGCCGGGGTGCGCGCCGACGTAGGGGCCATGAGGCTTCTCCGTCCGGGCCAGGACATCGTGCTCTCGTGGCGCTCCGGCGCCGTGGAATGCCGCGTCGTCGCTGCCGCGGGCCAGTTCGTGCTGCTGCGCCCGGAGCACCCCGACCACTCCGCCGAGATCCCCGGCGGCGACTGCTCGCTGACCTACCTGGACGGGATGGTCCCGATGGGCTGGGACGGCTCGGTCGAGGCCGCCGGCCACCCCGGCGAGCTGCGCTTCCGCGTCGGCAACGAGCACCTGGCCGCCGACCGGCGGTCCTCCGCGCGCGTGCCGGTGTCCGGCACCGTGCACATCGACGTGCCCGGTGAGGAGCCGATGGACAGCCTGCTGCTCGACGTCTCCGCCGGCGGCATGCGCTTCCGCACCGTCGGGCGGCTTCCGGCCGGGACCAGGCTGCGGGTGCGGACGGTCCTGCACGAGGGCCTGACGGTCGAGGCCGACGCAGTCGTGCGCATCTCCGAGCCCGGCATCGCCTCCGTCGAGTTCACCGCCATGCACGGCGCCGACGCGCAGGCGGTCGGCGCCTGGACCGTCGCCATCCTGCGCGCCTCGCTCGCCGGCCAGGGCTGAGCGCTCGACCGGCCCCGGCGCGGCACCGCCACGCCCGCCGGCGCCTGCCGACATGAACGTCAGCGCAACAGCGCGGGAAGCACCTGCTCGCGAACGATCGTGTCGACGCTCTCGTGGGACAACGGGGCGAGCGCGGCCGCCGCGCGATCCGCGTAACCCGGAGCCGGGTCGTCGAGCGCTGCGCGCAGGGCACCTGCCAGGTCGTCGGACACCGTCCGCGGATCGAGCTCGCGTGCCAGCGGGAGTGCGGCGTACGGGCCCGGGCCGGGCGTCGTGACGAGCACGCAGCCGTCGGCCAGCGCCTCGAGCTGGGCGATGCCGTGATCCTCGCGGCGCGGGGCCGTCACGAACACCCGGGCGCGCCGTAGCAGCGCCCGGTACTCCGCGCGCGGGAGACGGCCCGCCCAGCGCACGCCGGGTGCCGGCGCCCCCGCGGCGACGCCGGCGACCACGAGCTCCTCGCCTTCGCGGCGTGCGGCGCGCCACGCGGCCAGCACCCGGTCGAGCCCCTTCTTGTGCGGGTTGGCGCCGTAGGTGATCGCGGCGATGTCGCGCGGCTCGGCGGCCGGGCCGCTGGGCTCGACCGGCACCGGCAGCACGACCGCCGGCCCGTGCGGCGACGGCGCCTCGGCCAGGCCGCCGTCCGACCACGGCAGCAGCAGCGGCGCCGCCGCGAAGCGCCGGCGCTCGACCGGCCGCTGCCAGACGCCGTGGCGGGCGGGCCGGTTGCCGGCCGCCGGGGCGTCGAAGCGGATCGCGCCCGGCCGCGGCGCCAGCAGCGCCGCCGTCGTGCTCGAGTACACGACCGCCCGCGGGGCGAAGCGCGCGATGCCGTCCGTCGCGGCGCGCCGCGCGCTCAGCGCCCACGCGAGCTCGATCGCCGCGAACGTCCGCCACTCGCGCACGGGCGCCGCCCGCACGAGCTCGACCGCCGCCCCGGCGCGGCGCAGCGCGCCCGCGAGCTCCTCGTCGGCCTCGCGCAGGCCGCCCGTCCCGGACAGCGAGACGATCAGGACGTCCGTGGGACTCATGCGTGCCGCCTAGTGTGCTCGGTCGCGATGACCGGGACGATCATCAACGTGGGCGCGGTGCTGGCCGGGACCGGGATCGGCCTCGGCGCCGGCACCCGGCTGACCGAGCGCCTGCAGCAGCGGGTGCTCGCCGGGCTGGGCCTGGTCACGCTCGTCATCGGCGTCCAGCTGGCGCTCGCGTGGAACGGCAAGGACACCACCGCCCAGACCCCGCTGTACGTGCTCGGCGCGATCCTGCTCGGCGGCCTGGTCGGCGAGCTGCTCGACCTCGAGGGCCGCATCGAGTCGGTCGGCGACGGGCTGCAGGCGCGGCTCGCCGACGAGACGGGCGAGTCGACGCTGTCGGAGGGCTTCGTCACCGCGTCGCTGCTGTTCTGCGTCGGCTCGCTCGCGGTGGTCGGCTCGATCCAGGACGGCCTGACCGGCGACTGGCAGACGCTCGCCACCAAGGCCGTGCTCGACGGCTTCGCCGCGGTCGCGCTGGCGGCGTCGCTCGGCTGGGGCGTCGGGCTCAGCGCGATCAGCATCCTCGTCTATCAGGGCGCGATCACGCTCGGCGCGGGCGCCCTCGACGGCGTGCTGCAGGGGGAGGCGCTGGCGGCGCTCACCAGCGCCGGCGGCGTCACCATCATCGGCATCGCGATGAAGCTGCTGGCGATCAAGGACGTCCGGGTCGCGAACTTCCTGCCCGCGCTGCTGTTCGCGCCGCTGCTGGTCGGGCTCGGGCACCTCATCGCTTGATCTCCTCGCACAGGGCATCGAGCGTGGCCGTCGCCAGCGGATGCCGGCGACCGGGGGGCAGCAGCGCGTAGACGTCGCGGCTCGGACCGCCGCGCAGCGGCACGAGCGCGACGCCGTCGAACGCGTCGGCGAGCAGCTCGGGGGCCAGCGTGACCGCCAGGCCGCGCCGGACGAGCGCGCGGATCGCGCTGTGCTCGCGCATGATCGAGGTGACCCGCGGCTCGAAGCCGGCGGCCCGGCAGGCGCGCATCAGGATCCCCTCGCGCGACGGCATCGTCCAGTTGTCGTCCGCGAAGTCCGACAGCTCGACCGACGCGCGCCCCGAGAGCGGATGCTCGTGGGCGACCGCGACGAAGAACGCCTCCCGCACGAGGTCCACCCGCTCCAGGCCCTCGGGCTCGCGCCGCGGGCCGGCGGCGTCCTGGAAGGTGAGCGCGAGGTGCAGCTCGCCCGAGGCGACGCGCCCGGGCATCGCATCCGTCGTCGCCTCGTCGACCGTGACCTCCATGAACGGCTCGGCGTCGCGCAGCCGCGCCAGCGCGTCCGGAACCAGGCCGGCCAGCGCCGAGGGGAAGGCGCCGAGCCGCAGCCGCGACCGCTCGCGCTCGGCCAGCTCGGCCAGCTGGGCGCCCGCCAGCGTGAACCGCTCGGCGATCGCATCCGCGTGCGCGAGCAGGATCTCGCCGGCCGGCGTGAGCGCGAGCCCGCCGGGCCGGCGCTCCAGCAGCGGCGCGCCGACCTCGCGCTCGAGCGCGGCCACCTGCTGGGAGACCGACGGCTGCGAGAGCGAGAGCTCGGTCGCGGCCCGGGTGAACGAGCGGGCGTGGGCGACGGCGCGGAACGTGAGTACGCGGCGCGGGTCCATAGTCAAAGCCTATTGGGCCTGCGGAAACCTGTATTGGAGATTATGACGGCCGGCCCGCACACTGTCTCCATGTTCGCGATCGCCCTCATCACCGCCCAGCAGATGACCCGCCGCGCCGTGAATGGCGCCCACCGCGACGACGCCGTCGAGGCTCACGCCAACGGCGTCTTCAGGAAGGTCCCGCCGAAGCCCGGTGTCCGCACGAGCCGGATCGGCCCCAACGGCGACGTGCGGTCCACGTAGAAGCGGGCCGCGTCGCGCTCCTCGACCGCCTCCACGGCGTGCCCCTGGCGCCGCCAGGCGAGCGCGACGAGGAGCGCGAAGCCCGTCGCCACGCTCGAGATCTGCGGTGTGAAGATCCCCACCACGCCGGCCGCCAGCGTCACCACGAGCAGCAGCCACAGCCGGTTGAGCAGGGTCAGCGACGGCCGCAGCTCGGGGAGCGTCGTCTGGTGGCGGGCATCCGCGAGCAGCGTGCGGATGCCGTCGTTCGCCCGCCGCTCGAGCCGCAGTCCGAGCACCGCGGCCAGGCTCCACCAGCCGACCGACACGAACACGACGACCGGCTGGACGTCACGCGAGGCGGCGAGCACGGTGATCGCCGCCAGCGCGGTGGCCGACCCGGCGCTGAGCAGGACGGCGGCGCGCAGGAAGTCTGCGAAGCGCACGAGTGGCTAGGCGACCAGCGCCTGCAGCAGCTCGCGGACCCCGCCGGTCCCCTCGACCATCACGTCGGCCTCGCGCTCGAGCTCGTCCGGCCCCTCGTCCGAGCGCACCCCGACCTTGGCGGTGTGGCGCACGACCCCCTTCTCGCGCAGCTCGTCGAGCCCGCGGAACGCGTCCACGTCGGTCAGGTCGTCGCCGACGTAGAGCGCGCCGGTGAGGTCGGCGTCGCGCAGCAGGCGGACGATCCCGGCCCCCTTGTCGATCCGCACCGGCGGCCGGATCTCGAGCACCTTCTTGCCCCAATGGGTGACGAAGCCGGCGTTCTCGGCAGCGCGCGCGACCTTCGCGATCGCCGCCTGCGCCTCCTCCTCGTCCGGCACGCCACGCCAGTGCAGCGCGGCGATCGCCTCCTTGTCCTCCAGCCGCACGCGCAGGCGCTTGAGCTCCTCGCCGAAGGCCTCGTTGGTGAAGCCCTGGACGCGGCGGGTCCAGGCTTGCAGCTCGCGGTCGAGCTCGGGAGCGATCGTCCCCGCCCGCAGCACCTCCGAGCCGTGCGAGCCGAGGTAGGCGATCGACCCCAGCGAGACGATCCGCCGGGCGTCCGACGCCCGCCGGCCGGAGACGCAGGCCACGATCCCGTAGCGCTTGGCGACCTCGATCAGCGGCCGCCGCGTCGTCTCGGGCATATGCGCGTCGTCGGGCTGCTCGACGATCGGCGCCAGCACGCCGTCGACGTCCAGCAGGATGGCGGAGTTGGCCGGGTCCTCGCGCAGCGGTAGGAGCAACTCGTCGAGGGCGGGGGGTCCGGGCACGCGCCGTAGTATGCCCGCGATGCGCCGGACCCTTCAGCTCGCGTGCATCGGGCCGCCGCCCGCCTGAGCCAGCGCGGACTCAGGTCACCGGAACCGGACTG
>JAXDHL010000174.1:0-5161 GCA_034664525.1 Solirubrobacteraceae bacterium | reverse complement strand
CGCCCGTTCACCTCCGACCTCAACGGGCAGGACTTCTGGACGCTGATCCGCTCCGGCCATCGCCCGGTCGGCCTGGTCATGGGCTCGTGCGTCTACCACGTCGCCCACCGCGGCTTCATGCAGACGCTGCGCCAGTCGGGCCAGAACGTCGAGCTGGCGAACTTCACGCAGGCGCTCTACGACGCGCGCGAGCTGGCGATGGAGCGCATGCAGGCCGAGGCGGAGGCGCTGAAGGCCGAGGGCATCGTCGGCGTGCAACTGCAGGAGAAGAACCACGGCTGGGGCTCGCACGTGATCGAGTTCTTCTCGGTGGGGACGGCGATGGTCCCGTCGGGCGAGGCGCCGACGCTGCCGTCCCCGCAGCCGGTGCTCGACCTCGGCGCCTGAGGCACATCGCGCCGGCTCACTCGTAGACGATCACGTCCGGCGCGGGCCGCAGGTGCAGGACCTCGGCGGGCGTCATCAGCCCCAGGTCCTCGTGGTAGAAGAGCTTGAAGCCGTCGAACGTCCACGGGGCCTGACGGGTGAACTCGCGGTACTTGGCGACCTTGACCGGTGCGCTGCCGAAGCCGTCGGTGTTGAGCACGACGGCGAGGTTGCGGTGCGGGCGCAGCAACTCCTTGCGGGCCACCATGCTGTCCGTGAACTGGTGGACGACGAACAGCTTCTGCGGCAGCCGGGCCCGCTCGGTCAGCTTGTCGAGCCAGGTGGCGACGGCCTCGACGTCGGCGCCGTCGACCGAGCCGATCACCCGGCCGGGGACGTCGGGCGCGGCGACGTGCCACTCGGGGTCGAGCGCGAGGCCGACGTCGGGCTCGCGCAGCCAGCGCCGGAGGCGCCGGGCCTCCGGGAGGAAGCTCGCGCGGCCGGGCTGGAGGTCGAGCACGAGCAGCGCGTCGACCCGTCGCGCCGCGCGCAGGTAGCGGCCGATCACCGCGGCGGTCTCCTGGCGGCGGTACCGGCCGTCGTCGCCCGGATCGGCATTGGCGACGTCGGCGAGCAGCTCCATCGCCGGCAGCACCTTGCGGCTCGGGCGCTCGTAGGCGCGGGCCTGCCGAAGCAGCCGGCGGGCGGCCCGTCGCGGCGAGCCGATGCCCAGCACCCCGAGCTGGTCGTCGGCCGGGTTGCCGTAGAAGGCGACCACGCGGCGGCCCGGGAAGATGTGGCGCCCGCCGCCGGGGAGCTGGGCGGGCCGGGGTGTCGGCGTCGGCGCGGCGCGGGCGCGCAGCGGCGCCGGATCGCCGCAGCCGCGAACGCCAAGCACCAGCGCTGTGGCGAGCGCGAGCAGCACGGCGCCCGCGGCGGCGCGCCGGCGGAGGTGGACCCGGTTCATCCCAGCGCGGGTCTACCCCGCCACGCGGGGACTCACCGCCGGGTCAACTCGGCGGCGAACCCGCGGTCCAGCAGCTGGCGCGCCTGCCGGTCCCAGTCGGGCGTGTGCAACAGCACCACGCCCAGCTGGATCGGCCCGCGCCGCGCGGTCGCGACGATGCACAGGCCCGCCGCGTCCGTGTAGCCCGTCTTGATGCCGGTCACGCCCGGATAGCGCCGGCGCAGCAGCGGGTTGTTGTTCGTGAGGTAGAGCTTGTGGCCCTTGATCGGGAACGGCAGGACGGCGGTCGCCCGGCCGACGATCGGGCTCAGCCGCGGCTGGCGCAGCACGGCGCGCCCGATCGCCGCGAGGTCCGCGGCGCACGACTGGTTGCCGCGGTCGACGTAGCCGTCGGGCGAGCTGTAATGCGTGCACGCGAGGCCCATCTTCGCCGCGCGCTCGTTCATCAGCGCGACGAACGAGCTGATCGTCCCGCCGGCGCGGATCGCCAGCGCGCGGGCGGCGTCGTTGCCCGACGGCAGCAGTAGCCCGTTCAGCATCGTGCTGACCCCGATGCGCTTGCCGCGCGGCAGCACGCCGACCGCCGATCCGCGGTAGTGCAGCGCCTGCGACGTGATCAGCACCTTGGCATGCTGCGGCAGCCGGTCGGTGACCACCAGCGCGGTCATCATCTTCGTCAGCGAGGCGATCGGCAGCCGGCGCATCGGGTTGCGCCGCCACAGCACCTTGCCCGTGCCGACGTCGAACAGCAGGCCGGCCTTCGGCGGGTGCTTGAAGCGCACGCGGACCACGTCGCCCGGCTCGGCGAGCCGCACCGACAGCGGGGTCGGCGCGGTCCCGAGGTCGAGCGCGTCCCCGCCGGACGGCGGGACGGTCGGCGCCGCCTTCGGCGCCGCATGGCGCGGAGGGGAGGGCTCGGCCGCGGTGGTGAGCGCGACGGCGCCGGCGACGCAGAGGGCGACGATCCCGAGCGCCAGGATCACCGGTGCCGCCCACCTCATCGCGGGCCGCCCGTGCGCTCCGTCAGGGCGCCGAACACCCCCGCCCCGAGCACGGCGACGACCAGCAGCGAGATCAGGATCAGTACGTCGGGGCCGTTGGTGAACAGCACGTACAGCGTCAGGAACGCCATCGCGGCCCACAGCAGGGCGCCGAGCGCGAGCACGATGCGGCGGCCCATCACGTCAGTCCCACGGCGTCGCCGCGGCGGGCGCGGCGCCGCGACACCCACGCCTTGATCGTCAGCAGCCCGAACGCAAACCCGCCGATGTGGGCGAAGTACGCCACGCCGCCGCCCCCGCCGGTCGGGTCGCTGAGGTTGAAGTAGCCGAAGAGCACCTGCTCGACGAACCAGAAGCCGAGCACGAACACGGCGGGGATCTCGACCAGGGTGAAGAAGAAGATGATGAAGATGACCGTCAGCACGCGGGCACGCGGGTACAGCACGATGTAGCCGCCGAGGACCGCCGCGATCGCCCCGGACGCGCCGACCGTCGGTACCGCGGAGTTCGGTCCGATCGCGACCTGCAGCGCCAGCGCCGCGAGGCCGCCGAGCAGGTAGAACGCGACGAACCTGACCGGCCCCATGGCGTCCTCGACGTTGTTGCCGAAGATCCACAGGAACAGCATGTTGCCGCCCAGGTGCAGCAGCCCGCCGTGCATGAACATCGCCGTGAACGGCGTGATCCACGTCGGCGGATGCGACCCGCCGCAGTTGGCGATCTGGAAGTCCGGGTGCGTGATCTCCTTGGGGACCGCGGCGTAGTTCACGAGGTTGCACAGGTAGTCGTGGCCGCTGGGATCGCCGAGCGTCAGGCCGCCCTTCTGGAAGAAGAAGTACGCCAGCACGTTGAGTGCGATCAGCGTGACCGTGACGACCGGGAACGACCCGGTCGGGATGTTGTCCTTGAGCGGGAACACGCCGGGCCGAGACTACCCAGGGCTGCGGCACTCAGGCGGTGGCGGCCGCCAGCGGCCCGACGCCCGGCCGCTCCTGGGGCACATGCTCGTCGGCGTGGTAGCTCGAGCGCACGAGCGGCCCGGCCGCGACGTGGTCGAAGCCGATCGCCATGCCCGCCGCCTTGACCGCCGCGAACTCGTCCGGGTGCCAGTAGCGGACGACCGGCAGGTGACGCTCGGTCGGCCGCAGGTACTGGCCGACGGTGATGATCTGGACGCCCTGCTCGCGCAGCTGCCCGAGCGCGTCGACGAGCTCCTCGAAGCTCTCGCCGAGACCGACCATGAAACCCGACTTGGTGGCCACCGCGTCGCCGCCCAGCTCCTTCGCGTTGCGCAGCACGCGCAGCGAGCGCTCCCAGCGCGAGCCGCGGCGGGCGATCGGGTACAGCCGCGGGACGACCTCGACGTTGTGGTTGAAGACGTCGGGGCGTTCGGCGATCACCCGGGCGAGCGGCATCTCCTCGCCGCGGAAGTCCGGCGTCAGGCATTCGACCTGGCACTCGGGCGCCTGGTGGCGGATCTGGCGGATGACGCCGCACCACACCGAGGCGCCGTAGTCGGGCAGGTCGTCGCGGTCGACGCTGGTGATGACCGCGTGGCGCAGGCCCATGCGGGCGACCGAGCGGGCGACGCGCGCGGGCTCCAGCGGGTCGTGCCAGGTCGGCTTGCCGGACTTGACGTTGCAGAAGCCGCAGCGGCGCGTGCAGGTGTCGCCGAGGATCATGAACGTGGCCGTGCCGCGCTCCCAGCAGTCCCCGATGTTCGGGCACGCCGCCTCCTGGCAGACCGTGTGCAGGTCCTCGGCGGCGATGTCGGCGCGTAGCCGCCGGTAGCGGTCGCCGCCCGGGGCCGGGACCTTGAACCACTCGGGCTTGCGGCTGCGGAACGGCAGCACGTCCTCACCCAGGACGCTGCGCGGATCCATCCCGCCCGGGTTCGCCCGGGAACGGGTCTGGTGGACGCGAAGGACCGGCTCGGTCACCGGACTGAGGCTAGAGGCCGTCCGATGCCCAGGCGCGCCGGGCTGATCAGCCGCTGCCGGCGCCCGAGCCGCTGCGCGTACGCGTAGGCGACGCGCTTGCGCAGGCACGGCAGCTGCCCGGCGCGACCGGTCTCCTTGCACAGCGAGGTCATGCGGGTCGTCGGCAGCCCGCAGGCGACGACCCACTCGAACGGCTGCAGGTCGTTGTCGACGTTGATCGCGAAGCCGTGGATCGACACCCCGCGCGAGACGTGCACGCCGATCGACGCGATCTTGCGGTCCTCGACCCAGACGCCGGTGAACTCCGCCCCCTCCCGATCGCGCCCGCGCGCCTCGACGCCCTCCTGGCCCAGCGCGTCCACGAGCGCGTCCTCCATCGCGGCGATGTGCTCCGGGATGCGCTCGACGTGGACGATCGGGTAGCCGACGAGCTGGCCGGGCCCGTGGTAGGTCAGCTTGCCGCCACGCGGTACCCGCACGACGTCGAAGCCCTGGGCGCGGTACCAGTCCTCGCCCATCGGCAGGTCCGACGGCTCAGAGCGGCGTCCCAGCGTGTAGGTGGGCGGGTGCTCGAGCAGCAGCAGCACGTCGCCGATCTCCCCGTCCTGCACACGGCGGCGCAGGTCCTCCTGCAGCGCGGCCGCCTCGCGGTAGTCGAGGCGGCCGAGCTGGCAGACAAGGAGATCGGCGGGCACTCAGGCCATGCTACGCCCGGCCGCTCGGCAGGGTGCGATCCGGTGCGGAGGACGTCCGCTCGCGATCGAAGCGCCCGTTGCCTTCGCGGGTCTGCTCGCGCACCTCGTCGGGATCCGTCCCGAGCTCGTGCTCGATCTCCTCCAGCGTGCGGTCCTTCGTCTCCGGCACCTTCCAGAAGAAGTAGGCCGTCG
>JAXDHL010000173.1:0-2750 GCA_034664525.1 Solirubrobacteraceae bacterium | reverse complement strand
CTCCGGCATGCGGCCGTGGCGCAGCTCGGCGGCCCG
This sequence comes from Solirubrobacteraceae bacterium, assembly GCA_034664525.1. Taxonomy (GTDB): domain Bacteria; phylum Actinomycetota; class Thermoleophilia; order Solirubrobacterales; family Solirubrobacteraceae; genus DATLGB01. The sequence goes on along the minus strand of JAXDHL010000173.1, from coordinate 2,714 downwards.
GTTGAGGTCGTAGCCGCGCTCTGCCTCCTCGACGTCCCGGCGCACCTGCTCGAGCTCCTCGCGCATGCCCTGCAGGCGGTGGATCGCGTTGCGCTCGGCCTCCCACTGGGCGGTCATCGCGTCCGCGTTGGAGCGCTGGTCGGCGAGCTCCCGTCGCAGGGTCTCCAGCCGGTCCCGGCTGGCGGCGTCGGACTCGTTCTTGAGCGCCGCCTCCTCGATCTCGAGCTGCATCACGCGGCGTGACACCGCGTCGAGCTCCTGCGGCATCGAGTCGATCTCGGTGCGGATCACCGCGCACGCCTCGTCGACGAGGTCGATCGCCTTGTCGGGCAGGAAGCGGTCGGTGATGTAGCGGTGCGAGAGCACGGCTGCCGCGACCAGCGCCTCGTCGCGGATCCGAACGCCGTGGTGGACCTCGAAGCGCTCGCGCAGCCCGCGCAGGATCGAGATCGTGTCGGCGACGGTGGGCTCGTCCACCATGACCGGCTGGAAGCGCCGCTCCAGCGCCGGGTCCTTCTCGATGTGCCGGCGGTACTCGTCGAGTGTGGTCGCGCCGATGCAGTGCAGCTCGCCGCGGGCGAGCATCGGCTTGAGCATGTTGCCGGCGTCCATCGCGCCCTCGCTGCCGCCGCCGGCGCCGACGATCGTGTGCAGCTCGTCGATGAAGAGGATGATCCGGCCCTCGGCCGCCTTGATCTCGGCGAGCACGGCCTGCAGGCGCTCCTCGAACTCGCCGCGGTACTTGGCGCCAGCCACCAGCGAGCTCATGTCGAGCGCGAAGACCGTGCGGTCCTTCAGCCCCTCGGGGACGTCGCGGCGCACGATCCGCTGGGCGAGCCCTTCGACGATCGCCGTCTTGCCGACGCCGGGGTCGCCGACCAGCACCGGGTTGTTCTTGGTCTTGCGCGACAGCACCTGCACGATCCGGCGGATCTCGGCGTCGCGGCCGATGACGGGGTCCATGCGCCCCAGCCGGGCCTCGGCGACCAGATCGCGGCCGTACTTCTCCAGCGCCTCGTACGCCGTCTCGGGATTCGCGCTCGTGACGCGCTGCGCCCCGCGCACCTCGGTCAGCGCGTCGAGGAAGCGCTCCGGGGTCAGCCCGGCGTCGCGCAGCGCCTGCCCGGCGTCCCCGCCGGCCGCGAGCATCGCGAGCACGAGGTGCTCCACCGAGACGTACTCGTCGCGCAGGCGATCGGCCTGCTGCTCGGCGGCGTCCAGGATGTGCATGACCGAGCGCGAGACGGGGATCTGGCCCGGCGCGCCGGACCCGCTCACCCGCGGGCGCCGCTCGAGCCGGCGCGTCAGGTCGTTGCGGACGGCCTCCGCGTTGACGCCCGCCCGGTCGAGCAGGCGCGGGACGAGCCCGTCCGGCTGATCGAGCAGGGCGAGCAGGAGATGATCGGTGTCGACCTCCTGGTGGCCGAAGCGCAGCGCCTTGGTCTGCGCGTCGTGTAGCGCCTCCTGCGACTTCTGCGTGAGCTTGTTGGGGTCCATGCCTACCTCGGTCGTTCGTAGCGGCGCAGCCGCTGTTCCAGGAGATCGATGCGGGCCAGCAGGTCGCAGGCGAGCAGCGCGCCCGACCAGTTGAGCCCGAGGTCGCGGCGCAGGCGGGCGGCGCGCGCCACGCGCGCCTGGTCGGGGGACTCGAGCCAGCCGATGCGCACCAGCGCGGTCACCGTGTCGGGGTGGGGTTGGGGGTCGATGCTCATGCGTCGCTCCGCGGGTCGAACTTCGACGTGTCGCGCAGTTGCTCGAAGAGCTTGCGCTCCTGCCTGGTGAGCTTCTTCGGGGTCCGGATCTCGACCTCGGCGTACAGGTCGCCGGGCGGCTCGCCGCCCTGGCCGGGCAGTCCCTGGCCGCGCAGGCGCAGCCGGCGCCCGCAGGACGAGCCCGCCGGCACGCGGACGCGGACGGTGCCCCCGTCGAGCGTCCGGAGCGGGATCTCGGCCCCCAGCGCGGCCTCCCATGGTGCGACCGGCAGATCGGTGAACAGGTCGCGGCCCTCGACGTCGAAGCGCGGGTGCGGACGCACGCGGATGCGCAGCAGCAGATCGCCGACGCGCAGGCGCTGGCCGTCGCGGATGCCCGGCGGGAGGTCCACCTCGTACTCCGAGCCGTCGAGCGTCAGCCGCCGCCGGCCACCGCGCACGGCCTCCTCGAGCGGGAGTTCGAGCACCGCCTCCTGCTGGGCGCTGCGCCGGCTGAAGCCGCCGCCGAAGCCGCCGCCACTACCGAACATGCCCTCGAAGATGTCCTCGAAGCCCTCCGAGCCGAAATCGACGCGGACGTCGCGGAAGTCGCCGGCGTCGCGGGAGCCGCCGCCGCCCCGGAAGCCCCCTCCGGCCGGGCCGCCGCGCCCGCCGGCGTCGTACGCCCGGCGCTTGTCCGCGTCGCGCAGCGTCTCGTAGGCCTCCGACACCTCCTTGAAGCGGTCCTCGGCGCCGGGGTCCTTGTTGACGTCCGGGTGGTTCTCGCGCGCCAGGCGGCGGTAGGCGCGGCGGATGTCCTCCTCCGAGGCGTCGCGGGGGACGCCGAGGGTGTCGTAGTAGTCGCGGGAGCCGACGGCGGCCATCAGTCCGCCGGCTCCTCCGGGCGGCGCGCGACGATCACCTGCGCCGGCCGCAGGACGCGGTCGCCCGCGGCCGCACCGGAGCGGGCCACGTCGAGCACGGTGCGATCCGGTGCCTCGGCCGTCGGCACCACGCCGACCG
>JAXDHL010000172.1:0-7469 GCA_034664525.1 Solirubrobacteraceae bacterium | reverse complement strand
ACACGGCCCGCGAGCAGGTGCTCGCCGGTATCGGGGGACTGGCCACCGGACGCCTCACCGCCCCGGAGGAGGTCGCCGCGGTCGTGGCGCTGCTGGCTTCCGAGCGCGCCGGCAACGTCACCGGCTCGAACTACGTCATCGACGGCGGCCTGATCAAGACGACCTGAGGTGGGGGCGCGCGCGGCGGGCTCGGGGGGCTGGCCGCGCGCCCCGTCGGCTACGCGAGGTCGTCGCAGATGCCACGACCGCTCGTGTCGTGCAGGCTCGGATGCGGCCCGTGCTCGGTGATGATGTCGCCCGCCGCATCGAACACGACGTTGCCGCGGTCCTTGAAGATGACGTTCCCGTCGGCGTCTCGGATGCTGAACGGGATGCCGGTGAAGCGGGCGGTCATCTGGCCGGCGTCGAGGTGGAACTGGTAGTGGTCGGCCTCGTAGAGCGTCGTCGTCGGCGAGGTGTAGGTGGCGCGGAAGTTCACCGTGTCGCGCTCGGATCCGTCGGCGTACAGGCGGCTGGTCGTGTGATCCTCCACGGAGACGGTCACCGTGAAGCCGCACGCCTCGGTGAGCAGGGCACTCTGCTCCTCGTCGATGCCGACGAAGTCGTTGTGCTCGATCGTCGGGGTCACTGCGTGTGCCGGGCCGGCGGCCACCCCGAAGGCCACCATCATCGTCGCTGCGAGCAACGTCCTGCGCATCACGTCCTCCTTTGGATTGACGGTCGAGGCGACCGTCTCACAGCGGCGAGCCGACACAGGCGGAATCCGATCGTTCATCCGACCTTCTCCCGGGGCCACGCCGCCGTACCGTCTTGTCCATGCCCCTCCATCGCTCTCACGGCGCCCGGCGCGAGGCCATCGACCTCAATCCCGTCTACGCCCGCGACCTCCAGCTGCCGCGCGACGCGCTTCCGGACGGCCCGATGGATCCCGACGTCGCGTACCAGTTCGTCCACGACGAGCTGCTGCTGGACGGCCGCGCGCGCACGAACCTGGCGACGTTCGTGACGACCTGGGCCGAGCGGCAGGCCGCCCGCCTGATGGACGAGTGCTCGACCAAGAACATGATCGACAAGGACGAGTACCCGGTGACGGCCGAGCTCGAGGAGCGCTGCGTGCGGATCCTCGGCCGTCTGTGGCATGCCGGCGACGACCTGATCGGGTGCTCGACCGCGGGGTCCAGCGAGGCGTGCATGCTGGCCGGGCTCGCGCTCAAGCGCCGCTGGCAGCACCGCACCGGCGGCGGCGGCAAGCCGAACCTCGTCATGGGCGCCAACGTCCAGGTCTGCTGGGAGAAGTTCTGCGCCTACTGGGAGGTCGAGCCGCGCACGGTCCCGATGGAGGGCGACCGCTACCACCTCGACGGCCCGAGCGCCGCCGCGCGCGTCGACGAGAACACGATCGGCGTGGTGGCGATCCTCGGATCGACGTTCGACGGCTCCTACGAGCCGGTCGCCGAGATCGCGGCCGCGCTCGACGATCTGGGCGTGGAGACGCCGATCCACGTCGACGGCGCCTCCGGCGCGATGGTCGCCCCGTTCCTCGACCCCGAACTGGAGTGGGACTTCCGGCTCGAGCGCGTGGCGTCGATCAACGCCTCCGGTCACAAGTACGGGCTCGTGCCGCCCGGCATCGGCTGGGCCGTGTGGCGCGACAAGGAGGCGCTGCCCGAGGACCTCGTCTTCAACGTCGACTACCTCGGCGGCCAGATGCCGACCTTCACGCTCAACTTCAGCCGGCCGGGGTCGCAGATCGCGGCGCAGTACTACACGCTGATCCGGCTCGGCCGCGAGGGCTTCACCGCGGTCCACGCCCGCAGCCGCGAGATCGCGCAGCACCTGAGCCGCAGCATCGGCGAGCTGGGGCCGTTCGAGTGCCTGACCGACGGCGGCGAGCTGCCGGCGTTCGCGTTCAAGCTGCGCGACGACGTCGACGGCTACACGGTCTACGACGTCTCGTCACGCCTGCGCGCGCACGGCTGGATCGTCCCGGCCTACCAGTTCCCGCCCGACCGCCAGGACCTCCACGTCCTGCGGGTGGTGGTGCGTAACGGGTTCAGCACGGACCTCGCCGACCACCTGCTGGACGACCTGGAGCGGGTCGTCGAGGACCTCGAGCGCGAGGGCGGCCGCGCCGACCCGGAGCGGGCCGGCGGCTTCCACCACTAGGGATCGAGCGTCGCGGCGACGTCGCGGCCGAGCGGGGTCAGGCCCCAGCCGTCCGCGCTGTGCGCGACGAGGCCGTGCGCGAGCAGGGCCATCAGGTCGTCGTGCACGGGGTTCCCGGCGGCGCGCGCCTGGACCTCGTCGAGCCGCAGCGCGGCTCCGGCGCCCAGCAGCGCCACGAGCGCGGCGCGCTCGTCGCGCGAGAGCCGGTCGGCCGGGCTGCGCATGCGGCCCAGTCAATCCGGCCCGCGCCCGCTCCGCACCCCGTTTCAGCCCTCGAGCGCCTCCGCCGTCTCCAGCCAGGCGGCCTCGAGCACGTCGCGCTCGGCGGTCACCGCCGCCAGCTCGGCCTGCAGCTCGCGCAGCCGCACGTGGTCTGTGGCCGCGGCGGCCATGTCGTCGTGCAGGGCGCTCTCGCGGTCCGACAGCCGCTCGAGCGCGCGCTCGAGGCGGGTGACCTCCTTGCGCGCCGCGCGCGCGATCGCGCCGGCGCCGGGCGACCGCGGCGGAGCGGGCGGGGGAGGGGCGGCGTCGGCGGCGTGGCGCAGGGCGAGGTACTGGTCGATCCCGCCCGGCAGGTGGCGCAGCCCGCCCTCGGGCGTGAGCGCGTAGACGTCGTCGCAGACGCGCTCGACGAAGTAGCGGTCGTGGGAGACGACCACCAGCGTCCCCGGCCAGCCGTCGAGCAGGTCCTCGAGCGCGGTCAGCGTGTCGATGTCGAGGTCGTTGGTCGGCTCGTCGAGCAGCAGCACGTTGGGCTCGGTCATCAGCAGCCGCATCAGCTGCAGCCGGCGGCGCTCGCCGCCGCTGAGGTCACGCACGAGGGTGCGCCCCTTGTCGCCGCGGAACCCGAACCGCTCGGCGAGCTGGCCGGCGGTGAGCTCGCCGCCGCCGGGCAGCGCGATCCGCCCGCGCACCGCCTCGAGCGACTCGAGCACGCGCTGGTCGCCCGGGATCTCGTCGGCGTCCTGGGACAGGTGCGCGAGCCGGACCGTCTGCCCGCGGTCCACGTCGCCGGCGTCCGGCACGACGTCAGCGGACAGCACGCCGATCAACGTCGACTTGCCCGACCCGTTGACCCCGACGAGCCCGACCCGGTCGCCCGGGCCGAGCCGCCACGTCACCCCGCGCAGGCCCGCGTAGCCGACCGCCACGTTCTCGGCCTCGAGCACCTTGTCGCCGAGCCGCGCGGCGGAGAAGCGCAGCAGCTCGACCCGGTCGCGCGCCTCGGGCTCGCCCTCGATCAGTGCGTTGGCCGCGTCGATCCGGAAGCGCGGCTTGGCGGTCCGCGCCGGCGGACCGCGCCGCAGCCAGGCGAGCTCCTTGCGCAGCAGGTTCTGGCGCCGGGTCTCGCGCGTCGTCTCCAGGCGCTCGCGCTCGGCGCGGGCGAGCACGTACGCCGCGTAGCCGCCCTCGTACTGGCGCACGCCGCCGTCGGCGACCTCCCAGGTCAGCGTGCACACGGCGTCCAGGAACCAGCGGTCGTGGGTGACCACGATCAGCGACCCGCGCCGCGCCGCGAGATGGCGCGCGAGCCAGTCCACGCCCTCGACGTCGAGGTGGTTGGTCGGCTCGTCGAGCAGCAGCAGCTGTGGCGAGTCCAGCAGCAGCCGCGCCAGCGCGATCCGCCGCCGCTCGCCGCCGCTCAGCGGCGCGATCGGCGTGTCCATCCCCGCCGGGAAGCGCCGCACCTCGAACCCGCCCAGCAGGCCGTCCAGCACGGCACGGAAGCCGGCGTCGGCCGCCCACTCGTGGTCGGCGCGTCCGCCCACCAGCTCGTCGCGGATCGTGCGCGAGCCGTCGAGCTCGTCGCCTTGCCCGATCATGGCCAGGTGCAGGCCGCCGGTGCGGGTGAGCTCGCCGGCGTCGGGCTGCTCGGTCCCCGCGATCAGCCGCAGGAGCGTCGACTTGCCGTCGCCGTTGCGGCCGACGACGCCGATCCGGTCGCCCTCGGCGACGCCCAGCGTGACCCCGCGCAGGACGGACCGGCTGCCGTAGCCCTTGTCGACGTCCTTGAGGTTGACGAGGTTGCGCGGCGGCAGGGCGCTCTACCGCAGCTCGCCGAACCGGCGACGGAAGACGAGGCTGACGGACATGCGGGGAAGGTAGCGCCCTGGTCCGGGCGGTGAGCGGCTATGCGCCAAGTCTGGTTGGAAATTCGGCTGGCGGGTCGGCGCGCTGGGTACCCCGAACTCACCGATGTACGACTCCCCGACCACCGCCGACCACGATCCGCAGTACGTGACGAACATCCTCGAGCCCCTGGAGAAGGGCGAGGGCGTGGCGTGCTTCGTCGTCGAGGCCCGACCGGGTGAGCGTACGGTCCTCTACTGCTCGCACCGGCTGAGCGGGCAGGCCGAGGAGATCGCCACGGACGGTCGCGATTTCGTCCGCGCCGCGCAGGCCGTCGCGATCCAGCGCGAGGCCCGAGAGCAGGCCGCGCAGGCCGGCTTCCGCGCGCTCGTCGCGTAGCCACGCCCGCCCATAGACTGGGTTCGGGAATGTCCCGAATCCCGATCAACATCTCCGAACACGTCGGCGGCACGCCGATGGTCCAGCTCTCGCGGCTCGCCCCCGAGGCCGGCGCGCAGCTGTTCGCCAAGCTCGAGATGTACAACCCCGGCGGCTCGGTCAAGGACCGCATCGGCGTCGCGATGGTCGAAGCCGCCGAGCGCGAGGGGCGCATCGAGCCCGGCCGCACGACGATCGTCGAGGCGACCTCGGGCAACACCGGGATCGCGCTCGCGTTCGTGGCCGCCGCCAAGGGCTACGACATCATCCTCACGCTCCCGCAGGGCATGTCGCGCGAGCGGGAGGGGCTGCTGCGCCTCTACGGCGCGCAGGTCCACGTGACGGAGTCGCTGGGCGGGATGAGCGAGGCGGTCGCCGCCGCGCAGGCGCTCGCGCGCGAGGACGACGTCTGGCTGCCGGACCAGTTCTCCAACGAGGCCAACCCGCTCGCCCACTACACCGGCACCGGTCCGGAGATCTGGGAGGCGATGGACGGGAAGGTCGACGCGCTGGTCTGCGGCGTCGGCACCGGCGGCACGATCACCGGCACCGGCCGCTTCCTCAAGGAGCGCAACCCTGGCCTGCAGGTGATCGCCGTCGAGCCGAGGTCGTCGAGCGTGCTGTCGGGCGGGACCCCCGGCCCGCACAAGATCCAGGGCATCGGCGCCGGCTTCGTGCCGCCGGTGCTCGACCGCGAGCTGCTCGACGAGATCATCCCCGTCGACGACGAGGACGCGCTCGAGACCGCGCGCGCCGCCGCGCGTCGCGAGGGCGTGCTGGCCGGGATCTCCTGCGGGGCGGCGCTGTGGGCGGCGATGGAGGTCGCCGAGCGCCCCGAGGCGGCCGGCTGGCGGATCGTGGTCGTCCTGCCCGACTCCGGCGAGCGCTACGTGTCGACCCCGTTCTTCGCGCCGGAGGCGCCCGCGACCGTCGGCCGCTAGCCCGGGCATGGCCGCGACCCTGGACATCACCGCGCTGCGCTGCCCGATGACCTGGGTGCGCACGAAGCTCGAGCTGGAGCGCCTGGCCCCGGGGGAGGAGCTCGTCGTGACCTGCCCGCCCGGTGAGGCGCTGGAGAACGTGCCGCGCTCGGCCGCCGAGGCGGGGCATGCGGTCACGGTCGAGGGCGCCGTCGTGCGCATCGTGCGCCGATGAGCTCCTCGCGCCGCGGGCTGTTCCGGGCGGCCGCCCAGGCCGCGCTGGCCGCCCAGGAGCCGAAGCCCCCCGCCCCGCAGCTGAGCGATCGCGACGTCATGCGCTACGAGCGCCAGCTCGCGCTCGACGGCTGGGGCGAGGCCGAGCAGGTCCGTCTGCGCGACGCATCCGTGCTCGTCGTCGGCGCCGGCGCGCTCGGCTCGCCGGTCGCGACCTACCTCGCGGGCGCCGGCGTCGGCCGGCTCGGCGTGCTCGACGACGATCTGGTCGAGCCCTCGAATCTCCATCGCCAGCACCTGCACTTCACGCCCGACGTCGGGCAGCCGAAGGCGCATTCAGCAGTCGCGAAGCTGCAGTTCCTCAACCCGGACATCTCGGTCGAGCCCTACCAGGTGCGGCTCGACGCGGACAACGCCGACGGGCTGGTGCACGGCCACGACCTGGTCGTCGACTGCTCGGACTCGTTCGCGACGCGCTACGCGGTCAACGCCGCCTGCGTCCGCGCGGGCGTCGACCTGGTCGAGGGCGGCGTGGTCGGGCTGTCCGGGCTCGTGATGGGCATCCGCCCGGGCGTGTCGGCCTGCTACCGCTGCGCGTTTCCGGAGGCGCCGGCGTCCGCGCCGACCTGCGCCTCGGCCGGCGTGCTCGGGCCGGCGGCGGGCGTCGTGGGCTCGCTGCAGGCGCTCGAGGCGCTCAAGCTGCTGGCCGGCCTCGGCGGTGCGCTGCTCGACGCGTTCCTGCAGGTGGACCTGGACAGCGGGTCGTTCCTGCGGGTCGGGACACGGCGACGCAACGACTGCGCGGACTGCGCGGACTACCATCGCGAGCCGTGATGCTCGGGCTCGGAACCGTCACCCAGCTGCTGACCGAGGTCTCGCGCGACGTGCGTGCCGCGCGCGACCGCGACCCGGCTGCCCGCGGAGTCTCCGCGCTCGGGATCCTCGCCACCTGGCCCGGCGTCCACGCGCTGCTCGCGCACCGGGTCGCGCACGCGCTCGACGACGTCGGCGTCCCGCTCGCCCCGCGCGTGATCGCCGGGGCCGCGCGCACGTGGACCGGCATCGAGATCCACCCGGCGGCGGAGATCGGCGACGGGCTGTTCGTCGACCATGGGTCGGGCGTCGTGATCGGCGAGACGGCCGAGATCGGCGAGAACGTGACGATCTACCAGGGCGTCACGCTGGGCGGCACCGGCTTTGCGTCCGGCAAGCGCCATCCGACCGTCGAGGACAACGTCACGATCGGCTCGGGCGCGAAGCTGCTCGGACCGATCACGGTCGGGCACGGCTCGAAGATCGGCGCCAACGCCGTGGTCATCCACGACGTCCCTCCGCTGTCGACGGTGGTCGGCAACCCGGGGCATCCCGTGCGCGTGGAGGGGCGGCGGCCGGAGGGCCCCGACGCCGACTGGGTGCACCTGCCGGACCCGATCGCCGACGCGCTGAAGGGCCTCTCGGCGCGCATCGCCGAGGTCGAGAAGCGCGTCCCGCGCGAGGAGGGCGAGCAGCCGCCCGGCGACGTCGTGCCGCTGCGGCCGCGCCGCGGCCCGAACCCGGCCGGCGGGTAACACCAGGCGGAGCCGCTCAGTACGCGGTCGTGCGCGCGCGGTGGCGCGGGTGCGCCTTGTAGCGCGGGCCGGC
>JAXDHL010000171.1:0-2568 GCA_034664525.1 Solirubrobacteraceae bacterium | reverse complement strand
CCGCAGGCCACGCGTGTCGGGGCCCCGGCGCCGACGCAGCCGATGCGGATCGGCATCGCGCTCGCGCACCCCGATCCGCGCGGCGAGGACGACCTGCTGCACGGCCTCTTCGACCGCTCGAGCCCCGACTACCACCAGTTCCTCACGCCCGCCGCGTACGCGGCGCGCTTCGGCCTGCCGGCGTCGACGCAGCGCGCCGTGCGCGCCTGGCTGCAGGGCGCCGGGCTGACCGTCGAGCACGCCACGCCCGTCGGCGACTACGTCCTCGCCGCCGGCACCGTGGCCGAGGTCGAGCGCCTGACCTCGACCACCATCGCCACGTACACGCTCGGCGGCCGGACCTTCGACGCCAACACCGCGCCGCCGCGTGTCCCGAGCGCGCTGCCGATCTTCGACGTCGTCGGGCTCAGCACGAGCGAGCGCCATCAGACGATGGCCGCGCTCGGCGGCGTCGCGGCGGCGGCGAACCTCGGCAACCAGACGCCCGAGGAGGTGCGCTCGGTCTACGAGCACGCGCCGGGCGCGACGGGCCAGGGCGTCTCGGTCGCGATCCTCGGCTCGGGCGCGAGCGACTCGGTCATCGCCGACCTGCACACGTTCGACGCCCAGCACGGCCTGCCGGCGCTGCCGGTCGACGTCGTCCACACGCCCGCGAACGGGAGCTTCTCCGACACCAGCGGCAACGTCGAGTGGAACATCGACATGCAGGCCATCCACGGCATGGCGCCGGGCCTCAGCCGCGAGGTCCTCTACTTCTCCCCCACGCTGGCCGACAGCGAGCTCACGGCGTCGCTCGGGACGTGGGTCAACGACCCCGACGGGCCGCCGATCATGAACGCGTCGCTGGGTGAGTGCGAGGAGACGCCGATCGTCAACCCGATCCTCAACGACGCCGCGCTGGACCCGATCAACGGCAACGACAACCCCAACGCGCTCCCCGTCAGCCAGGCGATCAGCCAGGCCTCGGAGCCCACGACCACGATGCTGCTCCAGCAGGCGGTCATGGAGGGCCGGACCTTCTTCGCCGCCTCGGGCGACAACGGGTCGTCGTGCACGATCGTCTACCCGGGCGCCAACGGCGTGGCGAACGAGGTCTATCCGCTGACCTCGGACCCGGCGAGCACGCCGTTCACCACGGCCGTCGGCGGCACGGTCCTCTACAGCGACGGCAACCAGCCCGCCGGGCGCTTCCTGGAGAAGGCGTGGGAGTACTCGGGCGGCAACGCGAGCCCGTTCATCCAGGCCCCCGACTACCAGCAGGGCGTGCCCAACCTCGACCGGCCGTGCGTCGTGGACCGCACCGGGCAGCCGTCGAACACCGGCAAGCTGTGCCGCGGCGTGCCGGACGTCGCCGCGCTGTCGGGCGACGTGATCTCCAACGGCTACACGATCGTCTCCGACGGCCAGAGCGCCTCGGGCGGCGGCACCAGCCTGTCGTCGCCGCTGTGGGCGGGCATGTGGGCCGACGTCGTCGGCACCGCGCCGGCCGGGACGACGGGGTTCGGCTTCGCCAACGAGGCGATCTACGCGATCGCCAAGGACCCGGCGCGCTACCCGCTGGCGTTCTTCGACGTCACGCTGGGCGCCAACGGGCTCAACCCGGCGCTGCCGGGCTACGACTACGTCACCGGCTTCGGGGCGCCGCGGCTGGCGGGCCTCATCGACCAGGTCCGACAGGTCGCGCCGGCGGTGGCGCCGGCGGCGTCCTCGCCGGGCGCGCCGGCGGGCGCGGGCGCGGTGCTGTCGGACACGAACGCATGCGTGGCCCGCATTGCGCGCCTGCAGCGGCGGTCGGTGCACGCCACCCGCCGCGGGGTGACGGTGCGCGGCACCGCCGGCGGCTGCGGCGCGGCCGGCGCCGGGCGCGTCCGGGTCGCGATCGCGCGCCTGGCGGGCCGGCGCTGCCGCTTCCTCAGCGCCCACGGGCGCCTGGGCGCGCCGCGCAGTTGCGCCCGCCCGGCGTACCTGAGCGCGCACGGGACGACGCGCTGGCGGCTGTCGATCCGCGCGCGGCTGCCGCGCGGCGGCTACCGGGCGATCGTGCGCGCCGCCGGCGCCTCCGCCAAGCCGGCCGTGGTGCGCTTCTCGGTGCGCTAGGCCGCCGCGAGGTGCCGCGCGATCGCGGCGGCGGTCGCCGGGCGCAGCTCGGCGAAGCTCAGCCTCCGCCCGGCGGTCGTGCGCACCTTCAGCGTGGCCGAGCGGCGCAGCGGGCGGCGCAGGCGGTGCTCGACGCCGGCGACGTCGCGCAGGCGCAGCGAGCGCACGCGGTGCGTCGGCGCGTCGTCGAGCAGCCACAGCAGCCGGCGGTCGGTCACCACGAGCAGCGTTTGCGGGCTGGCCCACGTCTCGGCCTCGGTGACGAGCTCGACCGGCTCGCCGTCGCGCAGCGCGAGCAGGAGCTCGCGGCCCAGCGCGCGGCGGATCGGCTCGCGCAGCCAGTGGCCGGCGACCCGCGGCGCCCGCGCGCGGCGGCCCGTCCGGCGGGCGCGCCGCGACGTGCCCCCGCGGCGGTCGAGGCGGGCGAGCTCGTAGGCCTGGTTGATCTCGGCCATCCGCCGCGACGCCTCC